>JANOKE010000077.1:0-7585 GCA_031419135.1 Gemmatimonadaceae bacterium | reverse complement strand
GTTGCGAACGCCCACCGCGGTGGTGCGTACGGAAGCCGACGTCACCTTGTCGCGCGAGCATCGCACGGAGGCCGACTACCGGGCGTCGGTGGCCATCATCCGCGATGCCGCGCGACGACTCACACGCATCGTCGACGATCTCTTCCTGCTGTCGCGCGCCGACTCCGGCCACCTGGTGCCGAGACGCGACGCCCTCTATCTCGAGGAGGTTGTCCATAACGCCACGCGAGCCGTGCGGTCAGTGGCCCAGCAGCGCGGCGTCGACGTGGCGCTACGGAGCGTCGTGGAGGCGCCATGTGTCGGCGATGAGGATCTGCTGGGCCGACTGGTGCTCAATTTGCTCGACAACGCCATCAAGTTTTCACCCTAGGGCGCGACGGTGCACGTCGAGATGTCACAACAGGCATCCGATTACGTGGTGACCGTCGCGGACGCCGGGCCGGGCATCCCGGAATCCGAACGCGAACGGGTGTTCGAACGCTTCGTGCGTCTGGACACGGCGCGATCCCGCGCCGACGACAGCGCGACCAGCGGCGCCGGTCTGGGATTGGCCATCGCGCGACGGATCGCACAGTTGCACGACGGGCGCCTGGATCTCATCGAGTCGCGTCCGGGACGCACCGTATTTGCGGTGCGTCTGCCGAGCAGCGAATCCGTGTCAATCGGCGGCCACGCCGTTACCGCCCGCGCGACACGCTGACGCTCACCAGCACGCTGCGCGGGCTGCCCGGTTCGTAGGCCAGCGCAACGTTGTTCACCACGTCAGGGTTGAGGAACGCACTGCCAATCCACCGGCGATCAGTCAGGTTCTCCACGCTCACGAATCCGCGAACGAAGGTTGCGCCAACGTGAAGAAGCCGATCGGCGCGCACGCCGACGCTGATGATATGCGACGCATCCACGGTCACCGTATTGGCATCATCGGCGAAGTAACTGCCGGTGCCCTGAATGCCGGTCTGAAACGAGAGTCCCAACGGCGCGGTGCTGGGCGCAAATACCAGGTTCGATGAGTAGAACCAGCCGGGAATGCCGACGATGTCGTTACCGGCATAGTTCGCAAACACTCCGGCCTTGGTGGCACTGTAGTGCACGCTGTCGACCAGATACTTCCGGTAGGTGTTCCTGGAAAGCGTGAGGGCATTCTGCAGGCTGAGGCCGTGCGTCGCCTTGGCCGTCAGGCCGATCTCGAGGCCGGCGCGACGCGCTTCACCCGCCGTAAAGTAGAAGCGCCCGCCGCGGTACGGCACGATTTCGTTCGTCACATTGGTGAGGTAGCCAGCCACGTTGTAGGAAACGGTCTGCACGAAACGGTGGTCGTTGCCTGCGGCCCACGCGTGTTTCGCGCCGATCTCATATGTCGTCGAACGGATGGGCTCGAGCAACGGATTGATGCTGGTCACCGTGTCCTGCCCGAACGTGCTGGCAGGGTCTGTTTCGTTTCCCGCAGGCGCCTCGACGCCACCGCCGATGTTCACATACCACATCTGCGTTGGCGTGGCGTTCCACGTCGCCCCAAACTTCGGCGTCACGCGTGAGAATCGCCGACTCGCGTTCAAGTTCGGATTGTTGAAGAAGGTGGCGGTGTAATAGTCGATGACGTCGCCGCGGGCGCCAAGGATCACCGACAGCTTCTCGTTCAGGGACAGTTCATCTTCGAGAAACAGACCGCTGTTGTATGCGCCTTCCTTCCGGTTGTCCCGCAGGTCGCGTGCCCGTTTGCCGTCGGCGGTCAGTCCATAAAAGAGAATCGCGCCGTCCTGGTACGCCTGGTCCAGACCCGCCGTGAACCGATTCGCCTTGCCGCCAACCGCTTGCACGCGATTGTACAGCAGGTTTCCGCCAACATGGTAACGGGTGAAATCGCGGAACGTGCCGCGCTCGGAACGCTGCAGGAACTTGGGATTCACATACGTCATCGTGGAAATTGACTGCTTCGCGTCGATCGTGTGCTCCACAATCACGCCGAGTCGGCCAAGACGATTGTAGCGACGCTCGTCGCGCGTGTTGTAGGTCGCGTTGGCCTGTTGGGGATCGACAGCCACCTGTGCCGCCGAAAGTGGACCGGGAATGTGCATCAGGTTGTTGGCGCCAAGCAGGTGCACCCGCACGCGCGTCTTGGCACCGAGCGGTGCCGACAGGCCCGCGTTGACGAGCACGCGGCGCGCGTCCGAGTTCACGCGCCAGCCGTCGAACGTCGTATTGGTGAGCGTCGCGTAGGCGACACCACCGTTGCCGACCGGAGCGCCCATCTGCGCCACGTAGCGCTGCATGCCAAAGCTGCCGCTCATGAACTGGAGTGTGGTGAACGCGCGATCCACCGCAGGCACCGTTGACAGACTCACCACCCCGCCGGCGGCGTTGCCCCACAACGAACTCGAATTCGAACGGATCACGTCAATCCCTTCGGTGGCGGCGAGGTCGATATTGTCAAACGACGTGCGTCCATCAGGCTCGGTTTCCGGTACGCCGTCCAGCAGTACGCGAATGCCGCGCGACGTGCCCGCATTTGAACGGTCTCCCGCGCCGCGGGCGCCAAATCCACGAATCGTGATACGCACGTCGGCCGTGCCGTACCGGGACTGGACGAGCGCGCCCGGCACACCGGCCATTGCCTCGTTGAGTCCGAACCCGGATTTTCCCGCAAAGTCTGCGCGGGTGAGCCGCGTGATGGCCAACGGTGACTTGAAATCCGACTGCGTGCTGCGGGTGGCCCGCACGTTGACCGGATTGAGTCGCTGAGCGATGCTGTCGCGGGCCACCGCCGAGTCGGCCCTTGTCGCCTGCGCGTTGGCCGTCGACGCGACCGCTATCACCAGAATGTGGCTGGTGAGCAGTGTACCAACGAGCAACGATGAGCGCATGGGTCACGGAGTCAGAAACATGAATTTTTCATGAACTTCCGAATGTATGACGCCCCAGTCAACGCGGCAAGGCAAGGCCCTGATACGCCAGCCGGAGAGATCCCTCCGGATCTCTTCCGTCTCCCGTCTCCCGTCTCCCGTCTCCCGTCTCCCCTACTGCACCACCGCCGGTTTCGTCCCCTGCAGCCAATACCCAAACCATTGCCGAAGCCGCCCCAGCCGGTCTACCAGCAACCACGGTTCACCCGTGCGACTCAGGTCATGATTGGATCGCGGGTAGCGCACCATCTCCACCGGCACGCCCTGCTTCTTGAGCGACATGAACCAGATTTCAGCGCTCCCCATCGGCGTACGAAAATCTTCCTCACTCTGCACCATCAACATCGGGGTCTTCACCTTCTGCACGTAGCGGATGGGCGACAGCGTGTCGTACAACTTTTGATTGTCCCAGGGCTTGCCGTAGAACTCGAATTCCGTCAGACCCTGCGCATCACTGGAGCCGTACCAATAGGTCCAGTCGGTGATCGTGCGGTCGGTCTCGATGGCCTTGAAGCGGGTCGTGCGCGTGGCCAGCCACGTCGTCATGAAGCCACCGTATGAACCGCCGGTTGCGCCCATCTTCGTGCTGTCCACGTCCGGCCGTGCGGCCACGATATCAACCGCCTTCATCAGGTCCTGATAGTCCTCCAGACCCCAGCGACCACGCGTGCTGTAGGTGAATGGCGCACCGTAGCCGCTCGAGCCGCGCGGATTGGTGAACAACACGAACATCCCCTGCGCGGCAAGGTTCTGGAATTCGTCAAACCAGCCTTCGCCGTAGGACGAGTGAGGACCGCCATGAATGTAGATGACCATCGGATACTTCTTGTCGGCTTCGTAGCCATACGGCTTCATCAACCAGCTTTCGATTTCGAGGTTGCCGACACTCTTGAAGGTGAAACGTTCCGCATCGCTCCACACGACATCGGTGTTCAGTTCGCGGTTGAAGTTGGTGAGTTGCCGCTCGTCCGATCCATCGCGCTTGGCAACGAACAACTCGGTCGGCTTGTTCATCGACGTGGCCACGTAGGCCACCGTTTTGCCCGCCGCGTCAAATGACATGCCGCGAATCTGGCGTCGGCCTTTCACGACTTCCCACGGCGTGGCCTTTGCGCCGCTGTCAGCTTCGAGAATCGCCGTCCGTCCGCCGATATCGGCGCTGAGCATCAGGCACCCATTCGAAAGCCAGTCAATGTTGGAGGGCTCATACTGCCAGTCGCCAATGATGTTGCGCGGCACACTGCCCGTCGCTTCCACAATGTAGATGCGCGCCGACTTGGTCCGCCCGGGACGTCCGATGAACGCGATACGCTTGCTGTTTGTCGACCAGGCCAGGTCGGATTCCGCACCCATCCAGTCGGCCACCTTGCGCGGCACGCCACCGTTCGCAGGCATGACATAGATGTCCGCGTCGTTGCGCTCCGCTTCGTCACGCACCTTGTTGTACGGCAGCTTGGCCAGCGAATCGCGGTTTAGGTCAACAACGGAGTCCGCGCGCAGCTTGGAATCCGCAATGAACGCAATCCACTGTCCATCCGGCGACACGGTCGGCGAACGATGGGAGTACGCCGCACTCGTGAGCATGGTGCGAGCCGTATCGCCCATGGTCTGGCGCCAGATCTGCTGCGGTCGCCAGGTTCGCGCGGTGGCCCGACCAGGAACAAAGCCCGCGCCGTTCACCTTGTATGACATATCCACTACATGGCGGCCGTCGAAGCGCGCCGGATCAGCGGGGCGCGTAATGCCGTCGAACGGCGGCTTGGCCATTGGCTGCATGCGGGCAAACGGATCGGCCGCGTTCCGCACCGGCGGATCCTGACGGGCCGGGCCAGCCGAAATCGCGAACGCATGATTGCTCGGCATCGAACCCTCAGCGTATCCGTCAACCTGGATCGCTTCGCCGCTGGGTTCGTCCAGGCGAATGGCCCACGTGTTCCCGCGACCGCCCGAGCGCTGCGACGTAAAGAACAGGTACTTGCCGTCGTGTGACCAGCGCGGGTTCGAACTCTCCGTGCTGGGCGACGTCCAGCGTTGCGGGTCACCGCCTGCGCTATTCACCACCCAGATCTCACTGTGACGACGATTCTCCGTTTCGACGGCCCGCGTTACCGTCATCGCAATGCGCTTGCCGTCGGGTGACACCGTCGGTGTGCTCACATTCGCAACCCGATACCAGTCCGCGAGCATCATGGCGCGCGGTCCCTTGGGAAGCCGAGTGGCACTTACGGGCGCGTCGGCGGGTGCATCGCCGCTGCCGCGCCCCCCGCCGGGCTGCGCAAGCGCCGTAACGGGGACAGCGCCCCAGTGTGCCACACCAATCGCCGCAAGTAGAGCGAGGTAAGAGCGGCCAGGAAAGGCCATGGGAAGAGTAGGAAGTAGGAAGTGAGAAGTTGGAAGTACGGTTAGCAGAGTAGGAAGTACTTTAGAACAGTAGGAAGTACTTTAGAAGGTAGGAAGTACCTTGGAACGGTAGGAAGTACCTTGGAATAGTAGGGAGTACGGGTTGGACGGTAAGGGCGTTGTGCTTCTACCGCATGACCTCTCGGTTTCCGCCCGATGACACGCAGCAGGGAGGGCCGTCGCGCATGATGCGGCGGCCCTTCGTGCCTCACGCCATACCACTCGCAGGAAACGCCAATGCCCGTGCGACGCTCACCCAAAGCCACCAGCGCCAACGACGTGCGCGTGTTCACCGATATCCCCAACATCGGGCCGTCGATGGCCGGCGACTTCGCGCTCCTCGGATTCGCCTCACCCACACAACTCGTGGGACAGGATCCCTACGTGCTGTACGACCGCCTCTGTGAGTTGACGCACTGTCGACAGGATCCGTGTGTTGCCGACACGTTCATCGCCGCCGTGCGATTCATGGAGGGATCTCCACCGCATCCGTGGTGGCACTACACGGCGGAGCGGAAGCGCGAGTTCAACGTAGGTGCGCATCCACCTCGCGCATGAGGCGATGCGCGAAGTCCACGGCGCCGCGATAGAAGGTCGGGTCGACTTTCTCCGCGTCATCACCGCTCTGGTGATAGTCGGCGTGATCCTCGACACCGAGATACAGAAACGGAATACCCTTGCCGTGAAACGCCGCATGGTCCGACGAGTTGGTCCAGTCGTCTCCTGGCTTCAGGGCCTTCGTGTCATGACCAAAACGAATGGGAATCGCCGAGGTTTTCGCGGCCGCTTCGGCCATTGGCTTGAATGCCGGATTGTGCGACGTCCCCGATACCCAGAGCGCGTTTCCGTCCTGACGCGCCACCATGTCAAGATTGATGTCGAGCGCCATCTTCTCCAGCGGGATCAACCCCGACGCCACGAACGTGCGTGAGCCGTGCATGCCTCCTTCCTCGTTGTCGAAGAACACAAGGATCACGTCATGTTGCGGCGGGTCCTTGAGCAGACGTTCGGCGATGGTGAGCAACGCCACACATCCCGAGGCGTTGTCGTCGGCACCGTTGAACACCTGACCATTGCGCACGCCCAGATGATCGTAGTGCGCACTCATGACGATCACCTGACCATCGCGGCGCGTGCCAGGTATGCGCGCGATCACATTGGCACCGCCAGTGTCGCTGCCTGCGCGCGCAGGTAGCGTCACGGCCTGTTCGAATGATGTCCCAACGGGTTTCGCGCCCATCGCCGTCAACTCGCCAATGATCCACCGGCGCGCGCGCCTCGACCCCGGGGTGCCCGCACGTCGACCTTCCATCGAATCGGCCGACAGCGCCGAAAGACGCGCCATGAGGCGCGACGTCTCGCCGTCAGCGGACTGCGCCTGTACCGGTGGCGCAGCCAGCACGCAACCAACGCTCAGCGCCGCCGCAGCGTGCAACCACCTGCATCGAGCAAACATAGGCATCGTCCGGTTGTTTTGGTGAATCGCGCACACACGACATCACTGAATCCATACACCCCACGTACCCGTGAGTCGCGCCCGAACCACAAACCTATAGAGCGCAACCTCATGCGCACCGTTCGACGGGCGTCATGCGCTCAAGCACGCGCGCCACGTCGCGCACGTTGGCGTCGATCTCGACAGGTCGGTTGGCCAGCGCGAAGTCCTCGCGTTGATGCAGGTCCACCAAGATACCGGGATCCTTGAGAATATGTCCCGTCAACACGGCCACCACACGGTGTGCAGACGTGATGACGCCATCCTGCACTAATCGTCGCACCCCCGCAATACTGGCGGCACTGGCCGGTTCGCACCCGACGCCCGACGCGTCAATGGCGATCTTGGCAGCGATGATCTCGTCATCACTGCAGGAAAGCACGATGCCATTGGTTTCGCGAATTGCACGCACGGCCCGATCCCACGACGCGGGATCACCGATCCGGATGGCGGTCGCAATAGTGTCGGCCACCACAGCATGCCGCGTAGCAAACGACTCGCCATAACTCCGTGCGAATGGCGCCGCACCCGCAGCCTGAACGGCCACCAGTCGCGGCAGACGGTCGATAAGTCCGAGGGCGAGTGCTTCTCGCAGCGCTTTTCCAAAGGCCGCCGTGTTTCCCAGGTTGCCAGCCGGCAACACGATGAAATCCGGTGCCTGCCAATCGAGCTGCTGCAACAGCTCCAGCACAATGGTCTTCTGCCCTTCCACCCGCCACGGATTGATGGAATTGAGCAGATACACTCCCAACTCGCGCGCCGCATCCTGCACGAGCCGCAGACAGACGTC
>JANOKE010000076.1:0-4604 GCA_031419135.1 Gemmatimonadaceae bacterium | reverse complement strand
GACTACGACCTCGCCACGCCGATGATGCTGGTCACGCTCTTCCCGACTGGCATGTTGGGGCTCGGTCTCACCGCGTTGATGGCCTCGTTCATGTCGGGGATGGCGGGCAACGTCACCGCGTTCAACACCGTGTGGACGTACGACCTGTATCAGGCGCACATCCGCAAAAATGCGTCGGATGCGCACTACCTGTGGATGGGGCGCGTGGCCACGGTTGGTGGCATCGTGTTGTCGGTCGCCGCCGCCTACGTCGCCGGCGCGTTCAACAACATCATGGAGTTCCTGCAACTCGTGTTCGCGTTCGTGAACGCCCCGCTCTTTGCGACCTTTGCGCTGGGCATGTTTTGGAAGCGCACCACGGGGCACGGCGCCTTCTGCGGACTCGTTTCCGGCACATCGGCCGCCGCAGTGCACCACGGCATTTCACTCGCCATCGGCTCGTCACCGGGAGTCAAGGGCGGCTACTTCGCGCCCCTGCTGTCGTATCCCAGTGAGATGGCACAGACATTCTGGACGGCGATCGCCGCGTTCACCACCTGCCTTGTCGTTACGATCGTCATCAGCCTGATCACACGACCGCGGCCCGACGCGGAACTGAAGGGGCTGGTGTATTCGCTGACGCCGCGTCCCGTCGACGATGTGCGTTCGTGGTGGCAGAAGCCGGCGGTGGCAGGCGTGGCCATCCTCGTACTCACTGCGGCGTTCAACGTGGCCTTCTTTTGAGGAACCAACGATGAGTGGAGCGGCAGGGATGGACCTGCGGACGCCAATCGGCGCGCTGTTCGTGGCGCTGGGCGCGCTGCTGTTGGGGTTCGGTGTCATTTCCAACGGTGACACCGTGATGTACGAGCGCGCCACGAACCTGAACATCAACCTGGTGTGGGGTGGGGTGATGCTGGTGTTTGGCCTCGCGTTCCTGGGATTGGCGCGGCGGAGCGCCGGGAAACAGCAGGCGGTCGGGCCCGGGCCAGAGACGTGAGGGCAGAGACACGGCCGTGACCCTCTACCCACCCTCTACCCTCACGCTCACCCCTCCAACGCGCAACCCTGCAGGCGCTCACCCCTCCGGCTTGAGGTGTGAGCATCGGAAGGGGTGAGGGCGGAGGCGGTGAGGGCAGAGACCCGCAGTGACCCTCTCCCCTCACCGCTCGGTCGCGCCCTCACCGCGCTTTGGCCTCCCCCGCCGGCGTCGGGTTCCCGGTGGCGTCGGCCTCCCTGGCTCGTCAAATCACCAGCGGTGTCGCGCATCGCGTGACGCCGCTATGTTTACGAAGACGCCGTTGTTTCATGTGCGTCCCGGACACGTCTGCAGTCAGGCGTGATCGGCGCGACCCGCAAACGGAGACTCCGATGCTTATTGGACTCGTGCTGGCGCTGCATGCCGCAGTCGTGGACACCACGCCGAAAGTATTGGTGGTGGATACGATACCCAAGGGTTGGGTGGCGGACCAGAAATCACTGGACACGCGCAAGAGCGTCGCGCGTGTCGAGGAAATGTTCGAGGGCCGGTTCCCTGGCGTTCGGGTGCTGCAACACTCCGGCGGATTCAGCATTCAGGTTCGCGGTGCGACTACGCTTACCGGCTCCACCTCGCCCCTGTATCTGATCGACGGCATGCCCGTCGACCCGGGGCCCAATGGGCTCATCGCGCTCAACCCCAGCGATATCGCGCGCATTGAGGTGCTGAAGGATGAGACCTCGCTGGCATTCTATGGTGGTTCGCGGGCGGGGAACGGAGTGGTGCTCATCACGACCAAGCGGGGCGGGCGATAGTCGCTGAACATCGCGCGTCGATCAGTCCTTCCGGCGAGCGCAATGGGTTGGCGGTTGTAGGTTGGCAGGGTTGGTGCGTCTCGACGGGAAGGTGCTGCGGAAAGGCACCTACCCCGCAAACCAATAACTGCTAACCGGAACCCATTGCCTGAAACTGCCGGCCGGGTCATGCGTTTCATGCGGCGAGATCCCGCCCAACAACCGACAACGTCTCGATCGTCCAGCCGTTGTTCGGCTGAGAGCTGAGGTCATGGCGCCCCCCCCGCGGAGATCGCGAGCCGCGCCAGTGTGTACTCCACGGCGAGGTCCGTCGTGCTCCACAACTGTACATCGGCACCCGAGCCATACCGCATCGGCACGAGCTGCCCGTTCGTGAATCCGTAGCTCCAGAGCTCACTGTGAAAGCCTGACGCGTTCACGGCGTCGCGTACCTGCCTGATGGCCTCGCGCAACTCACGCGCGTACTCTTTCGCCGATGGATCACGCGATTGCTCGGCGGCCCGTACATGACTCGCCGCGCCGAGCAAGAACAGATTGACCTCGCGTCCCCAGATCACGCGCGGGCCATGGTATGGGTCCGTCGCAAACGCCTGCCAGACAGCTGGCGGCGCGAAGGCGTCGTTGGCGACCACCGGGCCGATGCCGACCAACAGGCCGACAGGATACCGTCGTGTGAAGACGCGTACGTCGCGCAGCGCGCGCGACACGTCCACTGCGGCCATCGAGACAGCGGCGCCTTCGTGCTCGCCAAGGAAGAGTCGCGTGGCCGGGTCCGTGTTCATTACGGCAATCGTTGCGCCGGTCGCGTCGAGGGCGAGCGCCAGAAACGTCAGCGGATCGCGATCACTGCCGGTCGTCGACCCACGCGCGCCCCAGTAGCGGCGCTCGTCGTCCGTCATCGCCGCCATCCGCGCTTCGATCCCGGCGCGCACTGCGGCCGGTGAAAGCTGCACCAGGAAGTGAGAAGACGCGCCACGCCACGTCGCAATGGCGAACGACAACGCCGCAGGGTCGTTCGCCCAGCGGACGAGCAGCGCCGCCGCAGGTTCGCGTCGCGCGATTGAATCGAGGCCAAATCCGAGCGACGCGAGCGCTGGCAGGATGCGCTGTATCGACTCGAGTGCTTGCGGCGCCCAGATCGCATTGACATCCATTGCAAATCGGCCGTTGGCGTACCCGACACCGCTGTCGCGCCAGCTCGACGACGACCAGCGCGTGGCGTCGCCCTCGCCGTCGCGCCTGGAGAAGGCGATGAGGTTGAGCACGTCAGGCTTGTTGCTGTACGGCGCCGTCATCCGTGCAACCAACGCGAGCTCGCGTACCAGCAGCGCAAGACGAGACACAGGAATACCGGCGGTGCGCTGTCCCTCGCCCATCAGGAACGCGCGCTTCTTGGCGCGTGACACCGTTGGATCGGTGATCCACCGCGCAACGAGCACCGGCAACTGCAGCTCGTCGTCGATCATGTGGTAGTTCTCGCGCGTGCGACGCGCGTCGCGCAGCACGACCGCCGCCCGGCGCTTCAGGCTGTCCGCGGCGCCGTGGTCACCGCGTTGGGCTGCCCTCAGTCGAGCGTCGACGAGGTCGGCGAACTCGGCGGCCGCCTCACGCACGGCTTGGCCGCCCAAGGCTTCCTCGTGGCTTACCTGACCGTCCTTGGAAAGCTTGCCCAGCGCGGCGGCGATGGCGGCCTCCGACATGGCGCTGCGCCAGATCGGGCGCATCATGAGCGCGCTCACCAGCATGTCCCGGCCGAAGTACGTTGCGTAGGTTGGCAGGCCCGCCATGAGTTTCTGTCGGGAGGAGAGCAGTTCGACGCCGACCACCTGACGCTCCATACGACGCGCGCGTTGCCCGTCGGGCGAATTGGAATCTGTTGCGGCCGCGCGTGTCTGACGCAGGAAGCGCAAGAAATCGGCGGTGAAGATCTCGTCGCGTCGAAGTGGGGTGAGTGGGGCCCCCGTGGTTGTGACACGGACGGTAAACGGCACTTGCCGACCGCTGTGTGCCCGAAGGGTCAGCGAATCCCCCGCTCGGGTGGCCCTGACCGTCCGCAGGTCGACGCTGATCTCGAGCCCCAGCGTGTCGCGCCCGTCGAACGATGGCTGCGAGACTGTGGCCAGCCATCTCGACGCCGTGGTACCTACAGTGATCGTCGGGACCCGCCGCGCTTCGAGAGTGATCACGTCAGTCGCATTCAGCAGCTTCAACAATGCTTGTCGCTCGCGCTGATCGACCTTCCCAAGCGCTGCAATAAGCCGTCCGGTTTCCTCCATCGTGTACGGGGCGTTCGAGAACCCGTCCAGCTGTTTTCGGGAATACTGAAAGTCCCGCTCCAAGCGCATTGTGCCGAGCAGGAACCAGCCCAGGTGCACCACGGAATCGGCCACAACCAGCCGGTACTCCAGACTGCGCACCCGGCTGGTTGGTCCTCCGCCGATGGTCGCCCCCGGCCCGTCCCACGCGAGCGGCGCAGACGTTCCATCCCACGCGCGGGCGGTGAAACCGACACTTTCATTTTCGGTGTCGGCCCACAGGTGAACGACTCGCGCCGCAACTCGATCAACGTAAATTTGCAGCGTATTTTGCGCTGCGTCACGAAAGAAGCGTGTCTGATAGCCGCGATACGCTGCCGTATCGTCGAGGCCGAGCTGGGGAAGCGCCAATACGGGCCGGACTGCCACCGCACGTGGCAACCGGTGCGGTGCCGTCTGTGTCGGGGGCTCAAATAGTTGAAGACACAGCGTAAAATAGGGAATCAGCTGCATGATCAGGGGCTCGGGATCTGTCTGTCTGGGTGCACGTTTACAACTAAATTAAGCGCACTCGGC
>JANOKE010000075.1:0-9853 GCA_031419135.1 Gemmatimonadaceae bacterium | reverse complement strand
CCACTCGATGGGTGTGCGGTTACCAAGGCTTCTGACGGCGGTGTACTCTCTCGTACTGCGCGCTGTCAGGGACGACGACGGTATGCCCGTCGTCATCAAGATCCTCAAGAACGACTACCCGACCTCGGCGGAACTTGCGCGGTACCGACGCGAGTTCGAGATCACCAGTGGACTCGAAATCACCGGGGTCATTCGCAGCCACGAGATGCGGCGTCACGAAAAGACCTTGCTGATCGTCTTCGAGGACTTTGGCGGCATGTCGGTTGCCAACCTCCTCCGTGACCGACGGCTCTCAACGGCCGAGTTCCTTGACACGGCGATTCAGGTCGCGACCGCACTTGGACAGGTGCATCACGCCCATCTCATTCACAAGGACATCAACCCATCGAACCTCGTCATCAATCCGGGCACCGGCGAGGTGAAGATCATCGATTTCGGAATCTCAACACGGTTCTCAACTGAGCGACCGGCGCTCGCCAGCCCTGCGGTGCTCGAGGGAACACTGGCCTACATGTCGCCCGAACAAACGGGGCGCATGAACCGCTCCCTCGACTATCGCACCGATCTCTATTCGCTCGGGGCGACGTTTTACCAGATGCTTACCGGGAGCCGCCCGTTCGACGCCGAGGACGAGATGGAACTCGTGCACTGCCAGATCGCGCGAGAACCCATCCCGCCGCACCGGCGAAATCCAGACGTGCCGCTCGCGCTTTCGAAGATCGTAGGCAAGCTCCTGGCCAAGAAGGCTGAGGCCCGATACCAGAGCACCGCCGGTCTTGTTGCCGATCTGGAGACCGTGCGTGCAGGTGGTGGCCTCGAGCGATTCGAACCGGGGCGGAATGACAGGTCCAACCGGTTCCAGATTCCCGAGCGACTCTACGGTCGCGAGGCGGAAGTCGAGCGCCTCCTGGAGGCGTTCGAGCGCGCGCGTGGTGGTCGCGCCGAGATGATGCTGGTCGCCGGGTATTCCGGCGTGGGCAAATCGGCGCTCATCCATGAAGTGCACAAGCCGATCACGCGTGCGCGGGGCTACTTCATCAGCGGAAAGTTTGACCAGTTTCAGCGCAACATTCCGTATTCGGGTCTCGTGGCCGCGTTCCGGGATCTGGTGCGTCAACTGCTCACGGAAAGCGACGCGCGACTGGCCGGATGGCGACGCGAACTCAACGCGGCGCTCGCGCCGAACGCGCGCGTCATTCTCGATGTGCTGCCCGACCTCGAACTTGTCATCGGTCCCCAGCCGCCGGTCCCCGAACTCGGCGCCGCCGAAGCCGCGAACCGATTCAATCGCGCGATTAGCCAGCTGCTGCGCGCGCTCTGCGCGAAGGACAACGTTGTTGCGCTTTTTCTGGACGACCTGCAGTGGGCGGACTCGGCAACGCTGAATTTGTTGCGCATCGTGCTCACGGACGACGGGATTCGTCGCCTGTTCCTCATCGGCGCCTATCGCGACAACGAGGTGGACGCCATGCATCCGCTCACGCTCGCGCTCCGCGCCGTGCGAGAGGGCGGTGGCCAGGTCTCGAATCTCACACTCGCGCCGCTCGGACTCGGCGACGTTGTGAAGCTGCTCACAGACACCCTGGAATCCGATGCGGCACAAGTGACTGCGCTCGCCCGACTCGTCGTGCAGAAGACCCAGGGAAACCCACTTTTCGTGAAGCAGTTCCTGCTCGCGCTCCACCACGGGGGATTGATCAAGCAGGCGTCTGCAACCTCTGGAGATCGTGCCAGATGGGCGTGGGATCTTCAGGCGATCAAGTCTGCCGACATTACCGATAACGTGGTGGACCTGCTGTTGGGAAGGCTCAAGCGTTTAGACCCCGCTACGCAGGAGGCGCTCCAACTCGCGGCGTGCATCGGCAACCGGTTCGACATTGACACGCTGTCGCTGATCCAGAAGTCGACGCGCGAGCAAACGTTCGCCAATCTGCTGCCCGCCGTCGAGCATGAGATGCTGGTGCCGCTGTCCGGCCTTGGGGCGAGTGATTCCAACGACGTGCTGTCTCCGTTGGTGGTGAACGAATTCAGGTTCCAGCATGACCGGGTGCAGCAGGCCGCCTACAGTCTGATTGAGGAGGGCCGGCGCAAGAACGTCCATGTCACCATCGGACGCCGCCTTGAGGCGTCCCTGACACCGGACGCGATGAAGGATCGGGTTTTCGAAGTCGTAGACCATCTCAACCTTGGTCGCGAACTCATCGAATCCGCTGCCGAAAAAACTTCACTCGCCCGGCTCAACCTCGAAGCGAGTCGCAAGGCCTCGGACGCGACGGCATACGCTGCGGCGCTTTCGTATGTGCGACTCGCGCAATTGCTCATTGGTGACGGCGGATGGAACACCAATTACGAACTGACGTTCGATGTGTTCCGGCAGCGCGCGGGTCTGGAGTATCAGAACGGCAACTTCGATCGTTGCACTGAACTTGTCGCCACCACGTTGGAACACGCCCGCACCGACCTCGAAAAGGCCGAAGTGTATTTCACGCGCGTCGAACAACACACGCTGTTGGCGCAGTTTCAGGATGCCATCGACGCGGGCGCCAAGGCGCTGGCGTTGCTGGGCATCGAGCTGGACGTGAACAACGCACAGCAGGCAGGCCAGGCGGCGCTGGGCCACGCGCTGGGCATGCTCGCCGGGCGCGACCCGGCGTCGCTGCTTGACAACCCCGATGTGACGAAACCAGAGATTGTGTTGGCGCAGCGGTGCCTGCGCCATCTGACGATCGCTGCGTTCCTGTTCAACCAGGAGTTGTTTCCACTCCTCGTTGGAACCTCGGTCGGCCTCTCGCTCGAACACGGGAACGCGCCCGACTCCGCATTGTCGTTCGCAAACATCGGCCTGATCCTCGGCGCGTTCATGGGGAAGTACCGGGAAGGGCACGCGTTCGGTGAACTCGCGCTCCGCGTCTGTGATCGGTTCCACGGGCGGGCGCCGACGGCGACCGTGTGCCTGGTGGTTGGATCGGAACTGATTCCGTGGGTGCAACACGTGCGACACGCTCTGCCGGTGATTGATCGCGGCTACCATGAGGGTCTCAATTCGGGAGACATTCTCTGGGCCGGCTATCTCGTGATGTACCGGGTGGTGCTGGATGCGTTCAGCGGAAAGCGACTGGACGAGTTGCTTGACGGTTTGCCCGATCAGCTCGGGTTTACGTCGCGCACGCAGAATTCCGGCGCCGCCGCCGGCATAATCGCGCACCAGATTGTGCTGTCCACCTTGGCGGGACGCACCAAGTCGAGCTCTGATTTCGCCGCCGCCGGTGTGGACGAGGCCACCTTTCTCCAGTCCTGTGAGCAGCAGCAGCTTGCGATGGCGATCTGCTTTTACAAGATCCTCAAGGCGCAGGCGCTCTTCCTGTTTGGCCGCCCGAAGGAAGCGCTCGACGCAACGCGCGAAGTCGAGCATTTGCTTCGCTTCATCGTCAACCATCCGAATCTCGCCGACCACCTGCTTTACCAGTCGGTCGCGCTAACCGCGCTTTGGTCCGGTGGTGACACCGATGAGGGGCGCGCAACGATGGAGCGGCTCCACGCCAACCTCGCGCAGCTCAGGGTGTGGTCGGACAATTGTCCCGAGAATTTCCTGGCGAAGCGGCTGGTAGTGGAAGCCGAAATCGCCCGCATCAGCGGCGACGATACCGCCGCTGCTGACTGCTACGACCGTGCGATCGATGCGGCAAATGAGGGGCAGTTCGTGCAGGACGCCGCGCTGGCCAACGAACTCGCGGCCCGGTTCGTGATGGAGCGCCGGCCCACGTCGCGCGTTGGCGCGATGTACCTGCGCGATGCGCGCTACGCGTACCGCTTGTGGGGCGCGGACCGGAAGGTGGAAGAGCTGGAGATCGAATTCCCGCAGCTTCTCACAGAATACCGTGATGGCCGCGTAGCGGGCCACACCGCGACTTCGAGCGTCCCAACGATTCAGCCAACAACGACCGCGCGCTCGGACGTCGCGAGCCTTGACCTCAACACGATCCTCAAGGCCGGACAGACGCTTTCCGGCGAAGTCGTGCTCGGGCGCTTGCTGGACCGGCTCCTGAGCATCGTGATCGAGAATGCGGGCGCCCAACGCGGCGTCTTTCTCCTGTCGCGGGACGGCGAACTGTACGTGGAGGCGGAAGGCAGCGTGGTGTCCGATCAGATCTCCGTTCTCATGTCGATTCCTATCGACTCGGCAGACGGTGCGGCCCTCGTTCCACACGGCGTCATCCGTTTCGCCGAACGCACGAAAGCGGCGGTCGTCGTCGACGATGCCCAGAGGGACGAGCGCTTCATGTCGGATTCCTACGTTCAAAAGAGGGAAACACGCTCGGTGCTGTGTCAGCCAATTCTGAATCAGGGACAACTCCTTGGGTTGGTGTATCTGGAGAACGATCTCACCACCGCGGCCTTCACGCCGGAGCGCACTCGGCTGCTTGAGCTGCTGTCGGGCCAGATCGCCGTGTCAATCAAGAACGCCGAACTTGTCGAGCACCTGGAGGACAAGGTTCGCGAGCGCACGGAACAGCTCGAGGTGCGTTCACGGTTTATCGAACAGACCTTTGGCCGCTACATGTCGAACGAGATCGCGGACAGTCTGCTGAAGTCGACCGAAGGCCTCGATTTCGGCGGCCAGAAAAAGACGGCCACCATCATGATGTCGGACCTGCGCGGCTTTGCGTCATTCGCCGACACGTTGCCGCCGGAGACCATCGTCACATTGCTGAACAATTACCTCAGCGAAATGACCACGGTGATCCAGAAGTACAACGGCACCATCGATGAGTTCATCGGCGACGGGATCCTGACGATTTTCGGGGCGCCGTTTCAACGTCCGGATGACGCAGAGCGTGCCGTTGCTTGCGCCCTCGAGATGCAGCTGGCGATGCCCCGGGTCAACGCGTGGAACGTCGAACACGGACTCCCCGAGCTGGAGATGGGCATCGGCATCAACACCGGCGAGGTGGTTGCCGGGAATATTGGCTCGCGCAAGCGCGCCAAGTACGGTGTCGTCGGCGGCAACGTGAATCTGGCGGGTCGGATTGAAGGCTATACCATCGGCGGACAGATTCTGGTGTCCGGATCCACGAGGGATGCGATCAAGGCACCGCTCACTATTCTCGGTGAGCAGACGGTGGAGCCCAAGGGCGTGGCGCAACCCATCACGCTGTACGAGGTCGGCGGGCTGGGAGGTGTACACACCCTCGCACTGCCGCCACACGCTTCACAGTGGGCTGATCTCAATCCCGTTGTCCCCCTGTCGTTCCGGTGGGTCAGTGGAAAGGACGTCGCCAGAGAGGAGCACGAGGGTACACTCGTCAGGCTTTCCGCGGATGAGGCGGAAATCAAGGGTCCAACGCCTCCAGCGCTCACTGATCTCAAGCTTCTCCTGAAACCCACTCACGGCGCGGAATCGATCGCCGGGATCTTCGGCAAGGTACTCGCGAAGCCACCGGTAACCGGTTCGTTCGTTCTGCGTTTCACCGCCGTTCCTCCCGAGGCCCGCTCCTACTTGAGCAGTTTGACGGGCGCCGAGCCCCGCTAGCGGGTTGACCCTGGCAATGTTTTGTCATCGCGAGCGAGTCAGGGGCGCAGTCTACAGCGAAGAGCACAGCGATCTGGTATCGCAAGAGTCGCGCGCTCAATGTGATCTGCACGAACCCACGCGACTCGATCGTGCTGAGCGCGTTTGGAAAACGCGCTGACAGCCTGGTCATTTCGATGACCTTTCATGTCGGCGGTGTCGCCAAACATCGTCAGCGATGGACCAGCGAAGACGAGCTGTACGACACGGACTCGCTCAAACAATCGCCGGCGACCTGCTGATCAGCCGTACCTTCCGCGCGCGGAAATCGTCCCTGACGCGGGAGCAGAAACGGCCCTAACTTCGGGCAATTCGCGTTCGGTCCCTCCCCGGTCCCCCTTGTATGCGCAGACTCATCCTCGCCGGAACGGTTTTCACCAGTCTCGCCTTCATCAGTCCGGTTGCTGTGAACGTCACGCAATCTCAGGTCACCGTTCCGAGTGATTTCAAGCTTGATCTGATCTACACGGTCCCTGCGAACATCGAAGGCTCGTGGGTAGCGATGTGTGTTGATCCAAAAGGACGTCTGATTGTCGGCGATCAGTACGGGAAACTGTATCGCATGGTGCTTCCGCCTGCGAACCAGACCGGATCGATCACGGCCGAGCCGATCGACCTGGATATCGGAGGCGCGCACGGACTGCTCTACGCCTTCGGAAGCCTGTACGTGATGGTGAACGAGGGCACGCGTCCCCACGGGTTGTACCGTGTTCGCGACACGAACGGCGACGATCGCTATGACGAAGTCAAACTGCTTCGCCGGATGGATATTTCAGGAGAGCACGGTGGCCATTCCATCATCCCGTCGCCCGACGGGAAATCGCTGTACATCGTGGTTGGAAACCAGAGCACGGTAACGCAGGTCAATTCATCGCGCGTGCCTCCGGTATGGGGTGAGGACAATCTCATCCCTCGCATACCCACGGGGTTCATGGACAATTCCATGGCGCCGCAAGGATGGATCGCGCGCACGGATCCCGAAGGCCAGGAGTGGGAGCTGATCGCGACCGGTCTCAGAAATGAATTCGACGCAGCCTTCAACCGTCTGGGCGAATTATTCACGTACGACGCCGACATGGAATGGGACATCGGCGTTCCCTGGTATCGGCCCACGCGTATCAACCACGTCGTGAGCGGCGCGGAATTCGGATTTCGCAACGGGTCGGGAAAATGGCCGGAGTACTTCATCGACAGCTATGGCGCCGTCGTGAACGTCGGCCCCGGCTCGCCAACGGGCGTCGCCTTCGGGTACGGCGCGAAGTTCCCTGCGAAGTATCAGGAGGCCCTCTTCATTGCCGATTGGAGCTTCGGCAAGATTCGCGCGGTTCACCTGGCACCGTCGGGCGCGAGTTACACCGGTCAGGTCGAGGACTTCATCAGCGGCACGCCGCTGGCGGTGACCGATCTCGTCGTCAACCCGCACGATGGCGCGATCTATTTCGCGGTGGGTGGTCGCCGAAGTCAGTCAGGGCTCTATCGCCTGACGTACGTCGGAAAGGAGCCGACGACAGCCAGCACGTCGGATGCGCGGTTCAGGACGAACCGCGAGCTTCGTCAGACGCTCGAGCGCTTCCACGGAAACAAGGACCCTCAGGCGGTGCCGACACTGTGGCCGTACCTGGACAATGCGGATCGCGCGATCCGTTTCGCGGCCCGAGTGGCACTGGAGTGGCAGGATCCGGCGCAATGGCGCGAACGCGCCCTGACCGAAACGAATTCGCGACGGACAATTGCCGCGATGGTCGCGCTCGCTCGCGTCAGCGGAAAGGACACGGTGCATCGCATCGCAACCAGTCCGGCGCCCGATCGCGCGTTGCAGGCACGCATGCTCGCCGCACTCGATCGCATCCCGTGGTCATCGATCGGCATCAGTGACAGACTCGATTTGCTTCGGGCGTATTCGCTGGTCTTCACACGACTCGGCGCGCCGAGCGAAACGACACGGCAGAGACTCGTCGCGCGATTCGATCCGATGTTTCCGGCAGCGACGCGCGACCTCAGCATTCAGCTGGCCAACCTCCTGGTGTATCTCCAGTCTCCAGCCATCGCCTCGAAAGCGATGATCGCCTTCAGCAGAGCGAGCACCCAGGAAGCACAAATCGAGTATGCGCACGCGCTGCGCGCCCTCAAAGTGGGCTGGACGCTGCCGTTGCGCGAGCAGTACTTCCGCTGGTTTGTCACCACCGCCGCAGGATACCGTGGCGGCAACACGTTTGCGCGCGCGTTGAATACCATCAGGAGCGACGCAATCACCAACCTGAGTGAGGGCGAGCAACTCGCCTTGAAGCCGGTGCTCGACCTGCAACCCGAGTCGCGATCACCAAGCCAGGCGCTGGCGGCACGGAGGTTTGTCAAGCAATGGACTGCGGGCGAGCTGGTACCTGTCGTCGAACGAGGCACTCGGGGCGGACGCAACTTCGAGCGGGGTCGAAGCCTGTACAGCCAGGTTGCCTGCGCCTCGTGTCATCGTTTCGTCGATGACGGTGGTTCGGTGGCACCCGACCTGACGGCGGTTGCGGGCCGGTTCGGTGTTCGCGATCTACTCGACGCGATCGTATTGCCCAGCAAGGCGATCAGCGATCAATACGCCGCGATCGTCATTCGCAAGAAAAACGGAGAGGTCGTCACCGGTCGCGTAGCCAATCTCAATGGGCCGGTTGTGAATGTCGTTGTTGATATGTTCGAGCCCGGCAAGTTTACGGACGTCCGCCGCGAGGACATCGAGTCGATGGAACCGGCGAGGATCTCGATGATGCCGCCAGGGCTCCTGAACAGTTTGAAGCCGGACGAAATCCAGGATCTCCTCGGGTATCTCTTGTCACGCGGCGATCCGAAACACCGGATGTTCCGATGATGCACGATTGCAACCGGCGCATTTGCCTCGCGGTGGTCGGATCACTCGCGCTAACGGCGACACTTGCGGCGCAGGGCCCTGGCCGCAGTTTGCCGGCTGACGATCCCAACGGATTTGTCGCAATCTTCGACGGGAAGACGCTGAACAACTGGGACGGCGATCCCGTGTTCTGGCGGGTCGAAGATGGCGTGATTGTCGCTGAGAGCACGCCCGACAAACGCGTCACGGTGAACACATTCCTTGTCTGGCGCGGTGGCACAACGAGGGATTTTGAACTCAAGATCGACTATCGGGTGACGCCGAATGCCAACAGCGGCGTCCAGTATCGCAGCGTTGAGTTGCCAAACGTCGGCCGGTGGGTGATGAAGGGCTACCAGGCCGACCTGGATGGCACCAATCAGTACTCGGGCCAGATCTATGAGGAACGAGGGCGTGGGTTCCTCGCCATGCGCGGTTCATTCACACGCCTGGGTGGCGCCGCGGGCGGTGGTAACAAACTGATTGGATCGTTCGGCGATGATGCTTTGCTCAAGGCGGTGCTCAAGCCCAACGAATGGAATTCACTGCACATCATCGCGCGTGGGAACACGATCACTCAGATGGTCAACGGACGCGTGATGAGTGCGGTGGTCGATGACGACGAACCGGGCCGCGCGCTTGAAGGGCTGCTGGGCCTGCAACTGCACACCGGCCCGCCGATGAAAATCGAGTTCCGAAACATCTGGTACAAGAAGTTGTAGGCGGGTCCGCGCGCTCCATTCAGGCCATTCAGTGCGCGGCTCACTGATCTCAAGCTTCTGCTCAACCCGCGGGGAGCGAATGCAAACGTCTGCGAAGGACACGGCTGCACTGCCGGCCATACCAGCGCCTGTCCCTGCTCTACGAACGCCCGCTGACGGGTACCGCCTCAACTATGTCACAACACCCTTGCCGGTGCTGCGACGCGACTGGAGTTCGAAACGGTGCTCGACCTCGAAGTGCCGGGTGATGCATTCGAGGAGCTGGCGCAGGTCATCCGACATCGAATGCAGGAGGTCGGGACAGTTGCGACATTTGGAAAGTCACTCCTCTGGAGTGTCGATTCGCAACGTCGCCGAGCAGGTGAGTGTGATTCCGCGCAACGGGCGTACGACGATTCGGATCACCGAAGACATGGGCCAGTTGTTGCGTCAGAATTTCGGCGCTTTTCATGGGGGGCATTGGCGGCGGTGTCGGATTCGCCATGCTCGGTTCGGTGATGGCCGCAACGCACAACCCAGTGCTCGGGGGCCTCACCCTGATCGGCGTCGTAGGCGGGTCGTTTCTGCTGGCCCCGCGGTGTGTTTGGGAACAGCAGCCGAAAGCGTGAGCGGCGCATGCGTGCCCTGCACGATGACTTGGTGTCGGCGGTTCTACAAATGGCCAGCGACGCGAACAGAAAGCGGCTCAAG
>JANOKE010000074.1:0-1134 GCA_031419135.1 Gemmatimonadaceae bacterium | reverse complement strand
GGAGACCGGAGACGGGAGACCGGAGACGGGTTATGGCGGGCTGCCCATAGTGGTTATTCCCACGTCATCCAGCAGGATTGCTCCCACTTTCGCACGATCAAATACCAGTCGGATCATGCGCAGCGTGGTCGGATCGAACGCTGGATTCGTTTTCATGAACGCCGCCGTGGGCAGCAGATACGTTTGCATGACCGGTTCGGCGAGCGTCGGGAATTGCGTTTTGTCGCGCCCGCGGCGGCGATAGATGTAGGCGTCCAGCGGAATTCGCACTGCGCCGAAATCGGACAATGGCAGGCGCACGGTGCGTCCGGCGCTGTCTTCAAGTTCCACAGTCAGATCGGTGGGGCGCTTGGTGGTGTCTTTCGGCGCCGCTTTGGGCTTGGGTGGTTCCTTCTTCTTTGCGGTCGCCTTTGTGGCACTGTCTTTCTTCGCCGTACTGTCTTGTTTCGTGGTGTCACGCGGGAGTTTGCGCGGTCCAGGAGTCTGTGTGGTGGTGCCTACGGTGATCAGCAATGCGCTGGCGGCATTGGGCCGCCAGGCCGTGCGCAGGGAATCCGGGAATGAAATGCTCACGCGGCCGGGCGCGCGCAGTGTGATTGTGTCTTTGCCAATGGGGGAGTTGTTCCATCCCAACGTCACCACATTGCTGCGAAATGTTGCGCCGCGTGACCGCACCGGCACGTCGTTTTCCTTCCAGGTGGAGAGCGATTCGGCAGCGATGCGCACGCCGGGTGCTGTGCCTGTACTGAGGTCTACATCCTCTTCAAACGTGGCCAGATAGCGGGTGTTCGCGTCGCCGTACCGATTCATGTACATCGTCGGTGGCAGCCAGTCGCCGGCGGCACGGTGATCGCGGAACATCATCTGATAGTCGGATTTGCCGCGCAGCACGGTCTCCAGAAAACCCGCAATCACCACGCGTCCAAACTGCCGCTGTTGTTCACCGGGAATGAGCGCATTCAACTGCAGGCTGCGGTCGGAAAAGAAGCCGTTGTCCTTGTTGTTCCAGACCGTGTTCCATTGCCCGTGGTTGGCGCGGTACATGAAGATCGCGCTCTTGAACTGTGGTCCGGGTTTCGTGTACTTGATGCGGTTGTATTGCATCAGTCCCATGAACGTCGACACGTCGCCGTC
>JANOKE010000073.1:0-32565 GCA_031419135.1 Gemmatimonadaceae bacterium | reverse complement strand
GCTGCTGAATGTGACGGCGGATATGACGGTGGCGGTCTTGACAGAGTAGGCAGTAGGCAGTCGGAAGTCGGCAGTACTGGGAACTGAGTACTGAGTACTTTAACTCAGTACTCAGTACTACTCGGTACGCAGAAAGGTACTGAGTACTCAGTAAAGGTACTGAGTACTCAGTTGAAGTACTGCCTACTCAGTTGAAGTACTGAGTACTCAGTTGGGCGTACTGCCGACTTCCGACTGCCGACTGCCTACTGCCTACTGCCTACTCTTCTCGATCACCCCGCCACCAAGTACGATTTCTCCATCGTATACGACCAACGATTGGCCCGGCGATATCGCCGCCACGGGCTCCTCCAGCGCAAGCTCGATTTCGTCCGCCTCAATACGAACGACCGTTGCCGCTGCGGCTCGCGCCCGACTGCGCACCTGAACCTGAACGCTCGCGCCAACCATGGGCGACGCGGCCAACCAGTTGATCTCGCGGGCCTCAACGCCGCGACCCAACAGCGCTTCCCGTGGTCCGATCACCACCGCGCGCTCGGCGGGCACGATCTCCACCACGAACATCGGCTCGGCGAATCCGCCCGGCAGTCCTTTGCGCTGACCAATCGTGTAGCGCGCAAAGCCCGCGTGTTCGCCGATCACTTCGCCGCTGACCAGCCGCAGCGGTCCGGCACTCAGCGACGGCGCGGCGGCGCCGAGGTGCTCCTGCAGCACGCGCACGTGATCACCGTCAGGCACGAAGCAGATGTCCTGACTCTCGATCTTGCCGGCGGTGCGCAATCCAAACCGCCGCGCGATGGCTCGCGTTTCCGATTTCGTCTGACCGCCAATTGGCAGCACCAACCGATCGAGCACCGGTCGGTCGATGCCCCACAGGAAATAGCTCTGGTCTTTCGCCGGGTCGAGTCCGCGACGCATGACGCGCGCGCCGTCAACGACGCCCATGCGTGCATAGTGTCCCGTGGCCAGCCAGTGCGCCTCGATCGCATCGGCCTTGTGCAGCAGGTCGCGGAATTTCGTGAACGTATTGCAGCGTACGCAGGGAATCGGTGTGCGACCGCGCGCGTACTCGTTCACGAAATCGCGGAGTACATCGTGTCCGAAGTGATCGACCAGATTGGTCACGTAGTGCGGTATCCCCAGCGTCGCGCACACCCGGCGTGCATCACTGGTGGAATCCAGCGAGCAGCACGGTCGATCGGGCACCTCGCTGCCATCGGCGTGCAGCTTCATCGTCACGCCAACAACATCGCAGCCCGCCTCGACCAGCAACGCCGCCGCAACCGACGAGTCGACCCCACCGGACATGGCCACCAGCACGCGATCGCCTCGCACAGGTCCCGGTACATTATTGACCACGCTCATGTCAGTCGTACACCGGAACCGAAACGCGCGCCTTCGTCGCGAGCGTGGTGAGCACTGTGGCCACGCGTTCGACAGTGGTGTCGTCGCTCAAACAACCAAGCGAAAAACGCAACGCCGCATTGGCCAGGGCAGGGGAAACCCCCATCGCACTCAGCACGTGCGACGCTGACACACTGCCGCTTTGACACGCCGAGCCCGCGCTGCACGCTATGCCTCGCATGTCGAGTGCCATCAACATCGACTCGCTGTCCGTGCCGGGGATGGACATGTTGATGATGTGCGGTGCGCGCGGGCCGCCGCTTCCGTGAATCACGACGTCCGGAATGCCCGCGCGCAGCCGCGCTTCGAGCGCATCGCGCATGGTACGCAGGCGCAGTCCTTCGGACTCGTGCTCGGCGATCACGAGTTCAGCCGCCGTCGCGAGGCCCACCGCGAACGCCACATTCTCGGTTCCAGGGCGACGACCGCGATCCTGCGAGCCGCCATGAAACATCGGCGACAGCGGCGTGTCTCGACGAATGAAGAGCGCGCCGATGCCCTTGGGGGCGCCCACCTTGTGACCGGAGATTGTCAACAGATCGAACGGCGTCGACTTCGCGTCGATGTCCACTTTGCCAAACGCCTGCACTGCGTCGGTATGGAACACGACACCCGCGGCGTGCGCCTCTGCTGCGAGTGATGGCACGTTCTGTATGATGCCGATCTCGTTGTTCACCCACATCACACTGGCAATGGCAACGCGTTGGTCAAGACAGCGGGTGAAATCCTCGCGGTCCACCAGACCGTCAGACGTGACGCGAACGATCCGCTCTTCACCGCCCTCGCGGGCGACCTGGTGCACCGCTTCGAGAATGGCCTTGTGTTCGATTGGTGTGGTGATGGCCACTGCCCGCCCCGACGCACGCAGGGTTCGCGCTACCCCGAGAATGGCGAAATTGTCGGCCTCAGTGCCGCCCGAGGTGAAGCACACTTCGTCGGGATGCGCGCCGAGACAACCGGCCAGGCGCTCGCGCGCCTCGTCGAGTGCCACCCGCGCCTCGCGGCCCCATCGATGCACGCTGGAGGGATTCCCAAAACGGGCGCCGAAGAATGGCGCCATCGCGACCATGACCTCATCTCGAACAGGGGTCGTCGCAGCGTGATCCAGATAGACGAACTGAGTCATCCCCTAAATTATCGGGTAGAAGGAGCGATGGCACCCGTCAGCCCCCTCGTCCTCGCTCCCCGGTATGTTCACAACCTGTATTCACTGCACGGCCGACCTCGGACGGAACGCCGCGTTTGAGGTGTTCCCGGTTGGAACGCGGCTGGCCTTCGATGCGGCCCGTGGACGACTGTGGGTAGTGTGCGGGGCCTGTGACCGCTGGAACTTGTCCCCGCTCGAAGAGCGCTGGGAGGCGGCGGACTCTGGGACACACTCATCAACGGGAGACCAGGAAAATCCATCGGGCGTGTTGCGCTCGCCGATGGTCGCCTGGTGGATGTGCAGCGACGTCATGCGCGCATGAGCACCCTCGAACGCGGCGACACACCAGGGCTGCTGCAACTGCGCCTCGAATCCGTGACGGGTACACACATCCTGACGGGCGAGCCGGCCATGCGCGCGGCCGCGCGGATGATGCCCACCGTCAATCGCTTTGGTGGCAGTCGCGCAGACGTGCGCGACGCAGTGTCATTGCTGGAGGAAGCCGGCGATCCCCTGCGCGCACTGGCCACCGTGCAGGAACGACACGGAGCGCGCGCGGATCAACCGCGATGGACGCGCGGCGGAGATAAGTGGAAGGGAAGGGACCACATCAAGAAGCTTCCCGGCGCATTGCACACGCTTCCGTCGACCTCGCGACTCGCGCTGGAGATGGCGTTGCACGAAGAGTCAGAGCGTCGGGCGATGGATGGTGAGCTGGCTGACCTGGAACGGGCTTGGCGCGAAGCGGAGACGATCGCGAAGATTGCGGACGACATGTTCGTGACGCCCGCGATCGATGACGAGATGAAGCGGTTGCAGCAGACGAAGGATCACCCATAGCGGATAGCCGAATGCAATTCACAGCGTTTGCCATAGCCCTCGCTTCGGTGCTCGCGTTCAGCACCCGCGCGCCCGCCCAGACACCCGCCACCTGGACCCTGACCGAGACGTTGCGCATAGGCGGAGGCGATACCGGACCCACGTCGTTCAACTACATCAAGTCGATCGCCGTTGACGCGAAGGGCCGCCTGTTCATCTACGATCGTCAGGCCAGGGACATTCGCGTCTTCGCGCCCGATGGCAAGTTCGTGAAGACGATCGGTCGAGTTGGCTCGGGGCCCGGCGAACTGCGTGACGCCGAGGGGATCGCGTTTGCGCGCGACGGCATGTTGTGGATGCGTGATGCGGCGAACGCGCGACTCACGATCTTTGACGCCGAAGGTACGTATCGGAACGGTTGGACCATGACGTTCTGTTCATCGCAGGGCCCGTGGAATCCGCAAATGGATCGCCGCGGGCGCCTGCTTGATGTCGACTGCATGGTGAAGGACGGCCGCGGGCAAGGCTATGCGATTCTGGGCTACCACCTCGACCGCAGTCGCATCGACACCATCGCCGATATGCCCGCGTGTGGTACCCGCGACCTCGCCGAGGCGGCGACGTTTATCATAAAGCAAGGAACGCGCACCACGTATCGCTCCATACCGTACGCGCCACGGAACCTGACGGCGCT
Source organism: Gemmatimonadaceae bacterium (assembly GCA_031419135.1). GTDB lineage: Bacteria > Gemmatimonadota > Gemmatimonadetes > Gemmatimonadales > Gemmatimonadaceae > Gemmatimonas. Next base: position 28,501 of record JANOKE010000073.1, on the reverse strand, counting down.
GGGGCCATCGGGCGAAGTGTGGTGCGTGGCCAACTCCGCGAACTACAGCATCACCCGAATCGTCCCCGGTTCGCGGGACACGATACGGGCATCGCGACGTGTCTCTCCGAATCCCGTCACCGCTGCTGAACGCGATACGCTCATCGTGCAGTTCGGAGCGAATAACCCCGGTGGACTCGAGAGGAGTCGCATTCCGAAAGTGAAGCCGGCCATCGATCGCATCGTTGTCGACGAGGATGGGCGACTGTGGGTGATGCGCTCAACCGCGAATGGTGCCCATGAACTCGATGTCATCGACGCCAGTGGACGCGTTATCGCCACGATGTCACTCGGAAAGATCAGCACGTCGGGGTACACACCATTCACGGTAAACGGTGACAACATCTACCTCGTGCTCACTGACGAGGACGACGTGCCGTTTGTCGGACGCTTCCGAATAACTCGATAACCGCACTGCGTCTGCTTCATGTTTTCCTCCCGGACCCGACGCGCCACCCCGCCGCGAGGCTACCAGATCACGTCGCCGCGAATCACCCGCGCGATCGCCGGATCGCGCGTGACCAGCGGTAGCCCGAGATGTTGTGCCGTGGCCGCGATCAATCGATCGCCGCGTTCAGGAATCGAGAAGAGTTCGTGTGATCGTGCGACGACGGCCGCGTCGAGCGGCACCACCCGGTAGCGCGACGGCGTGTTCTCAAGCCGCTGCACGAACACATCGAACGGCTCGCCCAGACTGAATACGCCACGACGAATCGCCTCGCTTGCCTCAACCAATACCACCGTCGGCACATGGGCGACCGCGTCTCCTTCGTCGACTCGTTCAACGAACGCGCGCGCGGCGCGCCCGAGCGAACGCATGCGTCCTGCGAGCCACCACAGGAGGGCGTGCGTATCCAGAACCGCGTGTCGCGGCGGCTTGTTTCCCATGGTCAGCCTTTCGGCGTTTGCTTGGCCCGACGCGCCCTGGACACCTTGGGCGCGGCCCCCTCAGCCACTTGGGCGTCCAGGTGGCTGTGAATCGGATAGGTCAGGCCGCCAGTGATCGTGTGGAGACGTGCGTCGGCGGCTGCCGCGTGTTCGCGGCTCGAGGCCGCCAGGTCTGCGAGCAGCTCCTCGTCAGTGACCAGCAGGGCGCCAAGTCCGGCAAGGGGGCGCACTGCTGGTGCGACGCGCGCACGCAGGTCTGCGACCTCCCGTTCCAACTGCGTCACCGCAGACGCGCGTATGAGCAAGAGGTCGTCCCGCTGGCTCCTATGTGTGAGGCGCACCCGATCCACCTGCCCCGACAAGACATCGTCGGCGAGACGGAAGAGTTGCGTGCGACCCTCGGTCAACGGGAGGACCGGGCAGAGCGGCGGACGCATGTTTATCCCGCTGGAGAGAGAACAGGAAGCGAGTCACGAGAACGTACATGTATATGTACGTATCCTCACCCGTTGTCAAGCGCGAGATGCACCGTGCTTACGTATGCGCGACGAAAGCGCGCCGCCTCGTCTTGCGCCATGGTGTGTCAGCCGATTCAACAATCTCGCAACAACGCCCGCACCGGTGCTGCATCCGCACCGTGCACGGCCAACGGTTGCGCCAGCAACTCGTACCGCCCCGGCGCCACCGCATCGAGCGCCAGGTTTTCCAACACATACGCGCCGCCACCGAACAGCGCATGATGTATCGGCAGCGACCCACTCGTGCGACGATCCGCACTCGGCGCGTCGCTGCCCCACAGTCGCATGCCGCGCTGAAGCAGCCACTGCGCGCCCTCAATACTGAGTGCGGGCCAATCATCGGGAAATTGGCCCTGCGCGATGGAATACCCGGTGCGCAGCAGCACCCGCGATTCGCGATGGGCACCTAACAACCCGGCCAGCAGCGACGCTGAGAGATCCTGCGCGATTGGATAGTCATGGGGCAGCGCGATCACCACGCACTCGCCCACGAAAATCTCCGCAGGCAACGACTCGCTCGCCCCCCACGCCGACTCCACATGCATTGGCGCGTCGGCGTGCGTGCCGACGTGCGGACTCGACGTGATCACCCCGAGGTTGACACTCGCACCCGACTCTCGCCGACAGGTCCAGCCACACGAAAACGGCACGTCACCCGGCCACGGCGGTGTGGTGGCAGACAGCGGGATGGATATGTCGATGAGCGTCATGCTGTGCGAGGAAGGCCGTCCCTACCGCCCATAAAACTCACTCCGTACCGCCCACAGGGACGGAAAGAATCGCTGTGATACGGTTCGCGCCAGATACTTCGCCCCCAGCGTTCCGCCCGTCCCGCCGGTGCCCGGACCGATGATGCGTTCCACCAGTTGCACATGCAGAAACCGCCAACGCGCGAATCGTTGTTCGAATTCCAGCAGCCCCTCGACCACCAGAAACAGCGGCGTGGGCGCGGCACCGGTGTACAGCGACTCCAACGTCACACCCTCGTGCGCGATCAACGCTTCTGTCAAGGCCTGAAGCGTGGGCCGCTCGAGTGCGGCGCGCACGTCCGCGGGCGGATCACCGTGCTCACTGATGGCCGCCATGAAGTGTGGATCGCGCAGCCCCGCGGTGGCTTCGATGGCGCGGAACTGGACGCTCTGCGACCCGCTCGATGAGCCCAGATACCCACGGAATTGCGCGAACCGCTGGGGAGGCAGGGTGTCGAGCGACGACAATTGCTGCGCGATGATCTCGGTCAGCACATTCACGCGCTGAATCGCCAGCAGCGCGCGCATAGTGTCGAACTGCTGCAGTGCGGTGATCAGTGTGAACAGTTCGTGCAGCAGCACCTTGAACCACAGTTCGCTGGCCTGGTGCACGACAATGAACAAAAGTTCGTCCGGATGCTGGGGCGTTGATTGCAGCGTCTGCAGGGAAAGCAGTTCGTCCAACTGCAAGTAACTGCCGTAGTCGATGCTGCGTGGTGGGTTGGCGGGTGCGGTGTCGCTCATAGGAATGGGCTCTTCGGGACTTCGTGTGGGTGAATTGTACGTCCGACGGCTTAGAAGGCCGCGGAACAGGCGCCGATCACGCGGTACGATGGCAGCAAGTGGATCGGGTGCGCCGTTGACGGTGTTCGTACCGTGGCCCGAGCGCGCCTGAACGCCTGGACGCTCTGGTCGACCTGAACCGCCCTCCACGGAAACGCGCGGAAACAGGGGACACACCAAGGAAACCAATACCATGCGCTTCCGTGGATGGCAGGTGATGATCTGTCCGAACGTGTGTTCTCCGCGGTACGCCGTGTTCCTCTCCGTCGTAGTGACGGCCGAGGCGCCCTCTTCGGGACTTCGCATGGGCGAAGGCTTTCCAGTTCCGGAGGACTCCGTGCGCTCTGTGTGCTCCGTGGTTCAGGTGGTTCACTTCGCCGCTCAAAACTGGCAGGAACACCCTTCAAAATGCGCGGTTTCTACCTAACGAAATCCCGTAGAGCCATAGAATGGATGCAAAGGCTCAGAAAGTGGAAACACCAAGCGTCGTCACGTCGTCCACGCGCATTGTTTCGTCGGTGTAGAATGGCTCGCCATACTGCGCCCGAATGCGCGATCCGTAGTGCGCCGCCTGATGCGTGACAATGTCGTACAGCGATTCGCCGTTGGGATAGACTTCGCCCGCCTGCACGGCGCCGTCGAATTGCGACGCGTAGCAGCGAATAGCCTCAAGCTTGCGCGCGAACTGTTCGCTGACATCAACCACAAATGTCGGCTTCAGGGCGTCCTCACGGTATGTGAGGGCGTGCAGGAGTTTATACGGCCGAAAGGCGGGATCGTCACCGGGCGCGAACTTTGCGAGACCGGCCAGAAAGCAGGCGTCGCGAACCAGTTCGGCGGCGCGTCGGTGATCCGGATGACGGCCCCGCGGCGCGGGGGCCATCACCACCCGCGGACGCAACCGCCGCAGCACCCTGACCAACTGGGCGCGTGTCTCGTTGTCGTTGCAAATGCCCGCATCGGGCAGTCCGAGGTTCTCGCGCACGGTGAGGCCCATCACCCGCGCCGCCGCGTCCGCTTCGGTCGCCCGCAGCGCTGCCGATCCGCGGGTGCCCATTTCACCTTGCGTCAGATCCAGCACCCCAACGGCATGTCCCGCATCGACCGCCCGGATGAGCGTCCCGCCGCAGGTGAGTTCGGCATCATCGCGGTGTGGCGCGATAGCCAGCAAATGAAGGTCAGCCATGACGGACAGTAGGGGACCGCATGCAGCGCAACAAGGTCGGCCACACGGCCAACACACGCACTACTCGTGGCGCAACGCCTCGATCGGATCAAGCCGCGCGGCGCGTTGTGCCGGCACCATGCCAAACACAATGCCGATGGATACCGAGACACAGACCGCAATGACGGTGAAGGTCAAGGGGACCGGTGCGTCTACATCGAGTGCGAGCGATGCCATGCGGCCCATGGTCAATCCCACGACAATGCCAATGACCCCGCCGATGCCGGTCAGCGTCGCGGCCTCGATCAGAAACTGTTGCAGAATGTCGCGACGTGTAGCGCCCAACGCCTTCCGCAATCCGATTTCCCGCGTGCGACTGGTAACGGATACGGTCATGATCGCCATCACCCCGATGCCACCCACCAACAGGGCGACACTGGAGAGCACAATCATCACCAGGAAAAACACACCGGTAATGCCGTTGAACGTGTCCAGCACCTGATCCTGCGTAATGAGATCGAAGGTGTTGCCGTCGCGGGGGCGCAATCCCCGCATCTCCCGCAGCGCCATCGTGACTGCGCTCTGGGCGTCGGCCACCCGTACCCCCTCGCGCGGCTTGACCGGAATCCACAGCGCATTCGTGCGATCAATCTGGAACTGATGATCCATCAACCGATACGGTACCACGGCACCGACGGCCTGACCCGGCGGCGCAAAAATATTTGCCGGCTCCTGCCAAAGCCCGATCACTTCAAGCGGACGCCCCCCCACGCGCACCCATCGGCCCAGACGCGTTTCCTGACCGAAGAGTCGAAACGCCGCGCGTTCCTCCAGGATGACCACGGGCGATCCGGCCAGTAACTCCGTGCGTGAGAACCACCGTCCGCTGATCAGCTCACCGCCTTGAATCAGCGGAAATCCGTCGTCCGCACCAAAGATCGCCATCGGCTGCGATCGCACGCCGTCGGCCTCGATGCGGGCGAGTGTTTGCGCCCACAGTGCGGCATAGCCGATCTCCGGCAATTGGCCCAGTTGGTGCGCTTCACGGTCGGAGAGATCGGGCCGAATGCGCACGTCCTTCGGCAAGTTGTCCGGATTGAGTGGCGTCTGCGAAAACTTCTTCATCACGTAGAACGTGGTAGGGCCGGCGACTTCGATCGTTCGCACGATGGAATCGCGAATCCCCTGCACGATGGCCGCCATCGCCATCACGGTGGCAACGCCGATCACCACGCCCAGGATCGTCAGCGACGAGCGGAGCTTGCTGACGCGGAGCGCATCGAATGCGATGCGAATGTTTTCACCAAGCGCGTCGGTTCGCAGCAGCACCGCCACCTCAGGTTTCGGCGCGCATGGCCGTGATCGGGTCGAGTCGCGCGGCGCGGGACGCCGGATACACGCCAAAGAGCACGCCAATACCGGCACCGAGCGTGAGCGACAGCACCACCGACCACAGGCTCACGCGTGCCGGCAGCGGCGATACCGCGGCAATCACGGTAGCGAGTCCCCAACCCGAGGCCACGCCCAGGGCTCCACCCAGCACGGCAAGCGCAACCGCTTCGGCCAGAAATTGTTTGCGGACATCGGCCGACGTTGCCCCCACCGCCTTCCGCAATCCGATCTCGTGCGTACGCTCGGTCACGGCCATCAGCATGATGTTCATGATCACGATACCGCCCACGAGAATACCGATCGCCACCACCGCCGGCACCACGGCGAACAGCACCTTCGTGAGCTGCTTCCAGAAGTCCACCAGCGCGTCGGCGGTGCCCACATCAAAGTTGTCCGCTTCGATGGGTCGCAGTCCGCGTGCCACGCGCATTGCCTCCTGCGCCCGCGCCATGGCCGGTGCGACGTCGGCCGCCTCGCGCATCTTCACCGAGATGGTGGTGGTTTGTCGACGCCCGTAGATCGCTTCGAAAGCGGTGATGGGCAGCAACGCGAATCCATCGAACGATTGGCCCAGCACTCGGCCCTTCCGGCCCACCACGCCGACCACGGTGAAGCGCTGACCCATCAGTCGCACGTCCTGGTCAATGGCGTTGCCCTCGTTGAACAACTTTCCGGCCACGTCGGCACCGATCACCGCAACCCGGCGGCGTTCACTCACGTCGGTGTCACTGAGCGGACGACCCGCCGTGAAGGTGTAGTCCTGCACTGTCTGGTATGCCGCCGTGACGCCAAATACCTGCACACTCCCCAGCGTGCGGTTTCGCCAGGTGATATCGGCCTGCGGGGTTGGCCATCCCGACTGCAGGCTGATCGCATCCGCATCGGGCAGCGCCGCGCGCACGGCATCCGCATCACGCTCGTCCACCCGGGGCCGTCGCCGCAACAACCGAAACTCATCGTCGCTGAACAGACCCAGACTGATCGGCAGGCGGCGCACCTGAAACGTATTCATGCCAATCATCGCGTCGGCGATGTTTTCCTTCACATACGCGTTCATCCCCTGGATGATCGCCACCACCGCCACCAGAAATCCCACCGACACCACGATACCCAGCAACGTGAACGCCGTCCGCAACGGATTCACGCGCAACTGCTGCAACGACAACCGGATCACGTCGGAGAAGCGCATCGGGCCGCGGCTATTCGTGGCGGAGCGCTTCGATGGGATCGAGTTGCGAGGCACGAATGGCGGGCAGCATGCCGAACGCAACGCCAGTCACGGCGCTGGCAATCAGGGCGGTCGCCACAATGCTGACCGGCAACGTCGCCGGAATGCTGCTGTAGCTGCGAATCACCCACGCCAGCAGCGCGCCAATACCCAGCCCGATCAACGCGCCAATACTGGTGAGTGTGGCGGCCTCCACCAGAAACTGCCAGCGAATAGTACCGGCGGTGGCGCCCAGCGCCTTGCGCACACCGATCTCCCGTGTTCGCTCGGTCACCGAGATCATCATGATGGCCACCACGCCCACTCCGCCCACCAGCAGCGCCACGGCCGAGAGGGCAAGACCAACGGCGAAGATCGCGCCGAACAGCTGATCGAACGTCTCTTTGATGCGATCCTGCTCAACGAGATAAAACGTAGCGCGCATGCCAGGCTTGAGTCCCCGCTGTGCCCGCATCGCGGCCATCACCTCGTCCATGACCTGACTCTGCGTGGCAGTGGCGAAGGGGCGGACCAGCAGCGTCAGTCCACCCTTCCACACGTCCAGCGTGCGCACGGCGGCCTGCAGCGGTACGATCGCGCGCGGCGTATCCGGTCCTTTGCCTTCCAGCGATTTGAGAAAACCGGCTTTCGGCTGATAGACCCCGATCACGGTAAACTGGCGACCATTGATCATGATTTGCTTGCCGATCGGCTCGGAGTCGCCGAACAGCTGTGTTTTGAGCGTGTCATTCAGTAACACCACCGGTTGTCCGGCGTCGTACTCGCTGCGCGTGAAATTACGTCCCGGATTGATATCCGACGCATCCACCTGCGGCCAATCGGGGCTGTACGCGTCATAGCCAATGTTGTCGAGACGTACGTTCTTGTACGCGAAATTTCCGCCGCCCCCCAGCACGCCAATCACGTTGGAGATGCCGGGCAGCCGACCGATCACATTCCACTCCGCGAACGAAATGGGCGGGTTTCGGCGGTCGGGGCATTTCTCGTCAGTGCCATCACACGCGTTGATGCCACTGCTGCGCCGCTGCACAATGAACGTGGTAGCGCCAATCTCATCGAGATCTTTCTGGAACGACGAGCGAATGCCGTTCACGACGGCCCCCATCGCCACCACGACAAAAACGCCGATGGCGACGCCGGCAATCGTGAGTGCGGCACGCACCTTGTTGGAGCGAATCGCCTCCAGCGCCATACCAACGCCTTCGAATACCAGGAGCAGTCGATTCATGCGATACTACTCCTGACGCAGGGCGGCGATGGGATCGAGCTGCGATGCGCGGCTTGCCGGATAGAGGCCGGCCGCGATGCCCACGCCGGCACCGGTGACGATGGCCGCCACGATCGACCACGGCGCCACCGCCGCGGGGAGCGGCGTCACGGCGGCAACAAGCTCGGCGAGGGCAAGGCCCAGGACAATCCCGATCAGCGCGCCAATTGTGCTCAGTGTTGCCGCTTCCACCAAAAACTGCGCCATGATGTCGCTGCGCTTGGCGCCCAACGCCTTGCGCACGCCGATCTCACGGGTTCGTTCGGCGACGGCCACCAGCATGATGTTCATGATCACCATGGCCCCCACAATCAGGCTGATGGCCGGCAGCGCGGTGCCAAATAGAATGAGCCGACCCTTCAGCTCGTTAATGAATCCGAACGCCGCATCCTGCGTGACCAACCCGAAGTTGTCCGGCTCGCTCGCTCGCAGTCCCCGCAGCGCCCGCAATGCACTGCGCGCCGCTTCAACGCCATCGGCGAGGTCTTCCTGGCGCGCCGCCTGCACAATGAGTGACGAGATGTCGCGCTGCGGACGAATGATTCGCCCCATCGGCGACGTGTACGGAGCGATCGCCAATCGGTCGAGCGAGAATCCAAACACCGAACCCTGCTTCTCGATCACCCCGATCACGGTGAAGGGCACACCGGCCACGCGAAGCTGGCGACCTTCCGGATTCAGTCCCGGAAAAAAATGGTCGGCCACCTCTACGCCGATCACGATCACAGTTGCGCCGGCGCGCACTTCCTGATCGGTGAACGCGCGGCCTTTCTCCACCGCGAAGGTCTTGATGAGGAAGTAGTTGGCATCGGTGGCGACCGCCTGCACCTGACGAGGCCGCGCGCCCACCGCCGAGGCGTACTTGAACGTTTCGTTCGCAATGCTCGAGTTCATGCCGACAGGAATCGCCGAGCGCACCGCGTCAACGTCGGTCATCTTCAGCAGCGGGCGCCGTTGAGCGCTCCGGGCGTCAAATCCCCGATTGCCCCCCGGGCCCGTGTTGCTGAAACGCCGCAGGGTGAAGGTGTTCTTGCCGATGAGTCGCCCGGCGAAATCTTCCTCGACGTAGCGCCCCATGCCCTCCACGATCGACACGACGGCGATGAGAAACATCACGCCAATCGTTACACCGAGCAGGGTAAACGCACTCTTCAGCTTCTGGACACGAAGCTGGGACAGGGCAAGACCTATCGCATCACGGGATTTCACTCTGCAAAATAACCTGCTGCGCCCTACTCATGACGCAACGCCTCCACCGGATCCAGTCGGGCAGCGCGGAGCGCCGGCAGCATGCCGAAAATGATGCCCGTCCCAACACTGGCGAGAATGGCCGTCACAATGGCCGACGCCGGAATCGACGTGGGCACCGGCGTGTTCGTTCTCACTACCCACGCCAGAACGGCGCCGATCACCAGTCCGAATGACGCGCCAACCGATGTCAGCGTTGCGGCCTCCACGAGGAATTGCCACAGGATCGTTGCCCTGGTCGCCCCCAACGCCTTGCGCACGCCGATCTCGCGGGTGCGTTCCGTTACCGAGATCATCATGATGGCAATCACGCCAACCCCGCCCACGAGTAATCCAACGGCCGAGAGGGCGAGCCCCACCATGAAGATGGCGCCAAAAAGCTGATCGAAGGTTTCCAGCATGCGGTCTTGAGCGACCAGTGCAAAATTGTTCGGAGCACCAGGCTTGAGGCCCCGCTGCCCGCGCAGCAACTCCGTCACGGCGTCCATGACTTCGGCCTGCGGCGCACCCGGGCGCGGCTTCACCATGATGAGCAATCCGCGACGCCATACATCGAGGTGCCGGTACGCCGTCATCATCGGAAGGATGGCCCGGGGCTTGTCAGGACCGCGACCATCCATCGTCTTGAGAAAGCCGGCCTTCGTGTGAAAGACCCCGATCACCAGGAACGGTTTGCCTTCCACGGTGATCTGCTTGCCGATCGGATCGGAGTCACCGAACAATCGGTTCTTGAGAGTGTCGTTGATAACCACCACTTGTGCACCGGCGTCGTGCTCGGATTGCGAAAAACTCCGTCCCGGCGCAATGTCGGCCACGTCGGTCTTGATCCAGTCGGTGCTTTGCGCGTCGTAGCCGACATTGGTGACGTGGCGATCCTTATAGTCGAAATTGGCCTGACCAGTCAACCAAGCCGTCGCAGTCTCCACCGCAGGTATGTGGCGGATCGTGCCCCACTCGCCAAGCGTGATGCCGGGGTTTTTCCGTTCGGGGCACGTATCGTCGGTGCCGTCGCAGGAATTGAATCCGACGCCACGCCGACGCACCTGAAACGAGGTGGCGCCAAACTCATCGAGATCAGACTGAAAGCTCTGCCGAATGCCATGCACCGTGGCCCCCATGGCCACCACCACGAACACCCCGATCGCGACACCGGCCACCGTGAGCAGCGCACGCACCTTGTTGGCACGCATGGCATCGAACGCCATGCCGATGCCCTCGAACGCCATGAACACCCGATCGACCAGCCGCATCGTCGTCTCCTATTCCTGCCGCAGGGCGGCAATTGGGTCGAGTCGCGCCGCGCGGCTGGCCGGATAAATGCCTGCAGCCACGCCAACGCCGGCACCCACCGTGAGCGCCGCCAGGATGGACCACGGCGCAACTGCGGCGGGCAACGGGGTGGTCGCCGCAATGAGCGCAGCCATCGCAATTCCCAAACCAATACCGATCGCAGCACCCACGACGCTGAGCGTCGCGGCCTCCACAAGAAACTGCGACATGATGTCGCGACGTCGCGCCCCGAGCGCCTTGCGCACACCGATCTCGCGCGTGCGCTCGGCCACGGCAACGAGCATGATGTTCATGATGACCATCGCGCCAACCACCAGCCCGATGGCCGGCAGCGCGGTTCCGAAGATCACCATTTTCGACTTGATGCCGTCGAAGAAGGCCATGGCTTCGGCTTGCGTTTCGAGCGCGAAGTTATCGGGCCGCCCCGGTGACATTCTTCGCGATGCGCGCAACACTTCACGGGCAGCGTCCATGCCATCAACCACCAGATCAGCCGTCGGCGCCTGCACGATCAGACTCTCGATATCGCCACGCGGACGAATCGCGCGCAACAACGGGCTGGTGTACGGCGCGATCGCCAGGCGATCGAGCGAGAAACCAAATACCGTCCCCTGTTTCTCGATGATGCCGATCACCTCGTATGGCACGCCGGCCAGGCGAAGCTCCCGCCCGAGGGGGTCGAGCCCGTTGAAGAAGTGCGACGCGACCTCTACGCCAATCACGACCACACGCGAACCGGCGGTGACCTCCTGCGGACCGAACGCGCGCCCGCTGGTGACGTTGAACTTCTTGATCGAGAAGTAGGCGGCCTCGGTGGCCACCGCCTGCACGTCGCGCGGACGATTGAACGGCGAGTTGGCCTTCATAAACGTCTCGCTGGCGATCGCCGACTGTGAACCTGGAGGCAGGGCACCTCGCACGAGTTCCGCGTCCGTCGGATAGAGCCGTGGCCGTCGCATGATCTCGCGCCAGTCGAGATTGTCGTCCGTATTGAAATCGTTCCAGCGACGGAGCGTGAAGGTGTTCACGCCAAACAGCTTGCCGGCGAAATCATTCTCCACATACTGGCTCATCCCCTCCACAATCGACACCACGGCTATGAGAAACATCACGCCAATGGTGACACCAATGAGGGTGAAGAAGCTCTTGAGTTTCTGCACACGGATGGTGTTGAGCGCCAGGCGCACGGCCTCAAGGAAGGGCATGTTATTCGTACCGGAGCGCGTCGATTGGATCGAGCCGCGACGCGCGCGACGCAGGAAGCAAACCGAACAGGATTCCCGTGAGCGCGCTCGAGCCCAATGCCGCGACAACCGCCAGCGGCGGAATGGATGCCTCGATCGGCGAAAAGTTGCGAATGGCAACTGCGGCCAACCAACCCACGAACAGTCCAATCGCGCCACCAATGCCGGTGAGCGTTGCCGACTCTACCAGAAACTGCCAGAGAATCGTTCCCCGAGTCGCGCCGAGCGCCTTGCGCACACCGATCTCCCGGGTGCGCTCGGTGACCGAGATCATCATGATGGCGACGACACCCACCCCGCCCACGATCAGTCCCACGCCCGACAGCGCGATCATGACGAGAAAGAACAATCCGAAAATCTGATTGTAGGTGTCGAGCAATTTGTCTTGCGTGATGATCGCGAACGACGATTCCTGCGAGGGTCGCAAGCCGCGTTGGCCACGCATGGCAGCAGTGACGTCGTCGACCACCTGGTCGCGTGTGACATCGGCGCGGGGCAAGACGGCCAGCCCGATGCCGCTGGGGCGTGCACCGAGATAGCGAATGAGCGCGCGCACCGGGACGACGGCCTTCGGGCGCTCGCCGCCCGACAGAAAACTGGAGTTGTCCTTGAACACGCCAATCACTTCAAACGGCACGCCGTTCAGCAGGATGCTCTTGCCAATCGGATCCAGATCGCCCAACAACCGCTCTACCATCAGCGTGGACAACACGGCAACCCGAGCGCCGGTGCGCGCTTCCGCGGCCGTGAACGCGCGGCCGGGAAAGATGTCCGGCGCCCCGATGGTCGTCCACTCCGCGGAGTACCCTTCGACGCTGGTTTGCGACAACGAACGATCGCGATAGCGCGCGGCCGCCGACCAGTCCAGTCGTTCGCCGACGGCCTCGATCGTGCTCAGCCGACGCAGCGATTCGATTTCACTGGTGCGAATGGGCGGATTGCGCAACCACGCGCAGGTATCGTCCGAGCCATCGCACCCTTCGAACGAAATGGGATAGCGCACGACGAAAAACGTGGTGGGTCCGGTGCTGGCGAAGTCACGCGCGACCGACTGATTGATGCCATGAATCGCCGCGGAGATGGCCACCACCACAAACACGCCCACCGCAATGCCGAGGATGGTGAGTCCGGCGCGCACTTTGTTGGCGCGGCAGGCGTCGATCGCAATGCGAACGCCTTCGGCAACAGCGAAGAACCGGAATGATCCGAAGGCCATGGCTATTCCTGGCGGAGGGCGTCAATCGGATCCAGCCGCGACGCGCGGCTGGCCGGATACACGCCGGAGATGATGCCAACACCGGCGCCAAGCGCCACGCCCACGACAATGGACCACGGCGCAACGCTGGCCGGCAGGGGAGTCACCGCCGCCAGCAGTTCGGCCAGTCCGATTCCGAGTCCGACGCCAATGGCCGAACCCACCGTACCCAATGTCGACGCTTCAATGAGAAATTGTGCCAGAATGTCGCGGCGACGCGCGCCCAGCGCCTTGCGAATACCGATTTCGCGGGTGCGCTCGGAAACCGCGACCAACATGATGTTCATGATCACGATGGCACCGACCACCAGGCCAATGGCCGGCAGCGCAATGCCGGCCAGCACGAGATAGCGCTTGATCTTGTTCCAGAATTCAAGCGCCGAGTCGGCCGTTTGCAGCGAAAAATCATCCTTTTGACCGGGGCGCAGTTGATGAACGCCGCGCATGGTGGCGCGCACGATCTCCATCGTTTCCCGCATCGCCACCTCGCTGGGCGATTGAACCGCGACGGCGTCCACGATGTTCGGGCGAGTGTTCAGCAGTCGTCGCACGGGGGACCGCCACGATGCCACCAGAAAGTTGTCGAACGACATGCCGAACACCTTCCCCTGCGATTCGGCGATGCCCACGACTTTATACGTCACGCCACCCATCTTCACGTCGCGCCCAATTGGATCGAGTCCCGGAAATAACCGTTCAACGGCATCAGGACCCAGCACCACCGACTTCTCACCGCGGGCGAGTTCCTGTTCGGAGAGGGCTCGCCCCTCCGTCACGCCAAGCTTCTTGACATCGAAGTACTGTCCATCGACGGCGAACACCCGCACCTGACGCGGTTTGCCGCTGATGGACGACGAGGCGGACACCTGGTCTTCACTGGACAAATACCATTTCACATCGGCGGGAAGGTCGCGTACCACGGGCGCCACGTCGGTAATCTCCAACCGACGCCGACGGCGATACTCCTCCCACTGTGCGTCGTCAACATCGCCAATGTTGATGTTTGGGCGATGCCGCAACTCGAACGTATTCACGCCAATCAATTTGCCAATCAGATCCTCTTCCAGGTAGCGCCCCATCCCTTCCACGATGGACACCACGGAGATAAGGAACATGACGCCGATGCACACGCCCAGCAGCGTAAACGCGCTCTTGAGCTTCTGGACACGGATGGTCGACAGGGCCAACCGGACTGCTTCGAAAAAGTGCATTCTACGCGCCTCGCGCCGCTGGGGGGTCTGCGAGGAGATACGGCACTGCCGTGCGGAGAGTTTCCGGAGCGGTATGGCGCCGCGCGCCGCGCCTTCCGCCCTTACCGCTGCACGCGTATCAGTGAATGCGCTCGCTGCCCAGTTTCAGCGCGTACTGAGCGCTGGTCTCGTCACTGGAAATGACGCCGTCGCGCAACACGATGACGCGTTTCGCGTGCACCGCGATATCCGGTTCGTGCGTCACCATCACCACGGTTTGTCCGTTGTTGGCGAGTTCCTCGAATACACGCATGATCTCTTCCGACGTTTGCGAGTCGAGGTTACCGGTTGGTTCGTCGGCCAGCAGAATTGATGGGCGATTCACCAGTGCGCGCGCGATGGCGACGCGCTGACGTTGACCACCGGACAATTCGTTGGGCCGGTGACCGATGCGGCCGCCGAGCTGCACCCGTTCCAGCGCCTCGGTGGCGCGCTTCTTCCGCTCGTCCGACGCCACGCCGGCATACACGAGTGGCAGCTCGACGTTTTGCAGGGCGGTGGCGCGGGGCAGCAAGTTGAACGTCTGGAACACGAAGCCGATTTCCTTGTTGCGCACGCGGGCGAGCGCATCATCGGACATCGTGGAGACGAGCATGCCGTTCAACCAATACTCCCCTTCGTTCGGCGTATCGAGGCAGCCAATGAGATTCATGAGCGTGGACTTGCCGGAACCCGACGGGCCCATGATCGCGACATATTCGTTGCGACGGATCGCGAGATCGACGCCGCGCAACGCGCGAACGATTTCGCCGCCCATGTCGTACTCGCGCTTGAGTCCGCGCGTGACAATCACCCAGTCCTTGTTGGGCGTTGCGCCGGCGGTTGACACGACCACGCGACGTTCTGCCGTCGTGCTGAGTCCGATGTCATCGAGTGTCTTGCTCACGATTTCTTTCCAGTGGCCGGTGTTTTCTTGTCTTCAGGCTTGGCGGTGCGAATCAGGGCGCCATCCTTGAGCTCCCGGATTGCCTGATACGTTCCCGCCACGATGGTTTCGCCGCCCTTGAGCCCTTCGAGGACCTCGAAGTGGCGCTCGCCGGCAATCCCCACCTTTACGGTTCGGAAGCTCACTTTGTTGTCCGCGCCCACCACGAACACCCCTTCCACGTCCCGCTTGCCCACTTCCCTGGCCGGCTGCGCGCGACCGACCGTGACCGCCGTATCGGCGTTCGGCAGCTTCTCGTTCTCACGTACGGTGAGCGCAATGATCGGAATCGACAGGACCTTGGTACGGCTCGCGGTGACAATCTTGGCGGTCGCCGAGAAGTCCGGACGGGTATCGGTGGGTGGATTGAGGAGCTGAACGCGCACTTCGTAGTCGATGGCCTGATCGCCGGTGTTGGCACCGGCGGCCTTGGTCACCGAGCTGTTGGAGATTTCGACCACGCGGCCGATGAACGTGGTATCGGGGAACGCGTCAATCTGGATCAAGGCCGAATCTCCCACACTGATGCGCGCCACATCGGTTTCGTCCACCTTGACTTTGGTTTCGAGCACCCGCATGTCGCTGATCGTGAGCAGCGTCGCGGCGTCCTTGTTCAGCGTGCCCATGATGGCCGTTTCACCCTCTTCCACGTTCAATCGGGTGATCTTGCCGCTCATGGGCGCGATAATCGTCGTCCGGCTGAGCGCCTGTTTGGCGTCACGCACCGACGCCACCGCCTGCTCCACACCGAAGGTAGCCGCCTCAAGCTGTGCCTGGTTCACCTCAGCCGCCGTGCGCAACTGTTCGAGTTGATCGTCGCTGACCAGTGTCGGCGACTGCCGCTTGATGTTATCCGAGCGCTCGAAGTTTCTCTGCGACTGAATCAGGTTGGCCCGTGCCTGTGACGCCTGGGCGCGCGACGAGGCGAGTCCCGCTTCCGCGCGCTGCAGCGCGGCGGTTACCTGTTCGGGATCGATCTGGAGGAGAAACTGACCCTTCTGGACGATGTCGCCCTCCTTGACCGACAGACGCACGATCTTTCCGGTCACGTCGGCGCTGACGTCGACCTTTGTTTTGGGCTGGATCTGACCGCTGGCGGTCACCGAGGCCACGAGGTCACGGGCTTCGACGGCTTCCGTGCGAACTTCGACTGCCTTGGTTTGACCCTTTTTCCAACTCAAGAAACCCAAGGCGCCGACGGCGAGGATAACCACGCCACCTACGGCGAATTTGACGGTCCTGGTCATGACTGTTCCGGTTAGCGAAGAGGACGGCCCACGGCCGCTTCGAGCGTGGTGAACGCCCGTTGTACATCGTAGACAGCAGTGATGCGATCGGTTTCGGCCCGCTCGTAGTTCCCGCGCGCCAGTTGCAGATCGACGATGCTGGTCAGTCCGACCCGATAGCGCTCCGACGCCAGCGCCAGCGCCAACCGCGAGGTGCGCACATTCTGTTCTTGCAGCGTCACCGTTTGCTGTGCCGCCGTCAGCGACATGAACGCGGCCGTGACATCGGCCACGACACGCAGTTCCTGACCTCGCAGGTCGTTCTGTGCATTGCGGCGCGACACATTGGCCTGCTCGATCTGCTGTTCGCGCCGGAAGCCGTTGAAAATCGGCAGCGAAAGCGATGCCGACAGGCTGTAGGGGTTTCGCGTGAACTCAAACGGATACTTGGCCTGGCCGTTGCGAATGGCCTGCTCAGCGGCGGGAGTGAACGTGATGCCATTGCAGGCCGTCAGGTTGTTCGACAGGCCAACGGCGGCGCGAACTTCCTCGGAACGAATGCAGCCTGCTTTGGACGACAGGGCGCTGGACTGGCCCTGCGTGATCAGCAATCCGGTGTTGGTATACCGGTTGGTGAAGGCCGACAGGTTGGCGCTCACCGAAAGCGACGGCAGGTATGCGCTGCGCGCGGACGCGACGTTTCGATTGGCCACGTCTTCTCTGGCCCGAAGCGCTTCAATCTGCGGATTCGACTTGCGCGCCCGGTCGAGAATGGACGCCATGTCGAGCGTCGGCGTGGCGGGGAGGTTGGGGTCGAGGGTCGCACCAGCCACCGGTTCGACACCGATTTGCTGAAAGAGACGCACAATATCGATCGCTGCCTGATTGCGCTGATTGAGCGCGGCAACGCGCTGCTGACCGTTGGCAACTTCGGCCGTCTGCACATCGAGTTGCGTGCCAGTGCCCACCTGGAGTCGGGCTTCAGCCAACCGCAGTTGTACGAGCGTCGTGGCGACCAGCGTATCCTGGAGCACCGCCCGCGCCTGCGACTGGAGCGCCGTCAGATACTGCGTGGTGACATCGTTCTTCACGCGCTGCTCGGCGGCGGCGATGTCCGCTTCGGTGGCCTCTTGCCCCGCCCGCGCGGCGCGCCGATCGCTGAACGTCGCCATCGACAAGTTCAGCGAGGCCGATCCGCTTACGTCACTGGTGAGCTGGTTGTTGGTCGAACCGAATGCTTGTCCCCCGAAAAACTGTTGGCGCCCTTCGCGATAGCCGGCGCCAAAACTGGTATTGACGTTGGGGAGCAGCGCCCCGTTTGCTGCTCGGACCTGCGCCGCGGCACTCTGGCGCGCCGTTATCGAATTCTGAAATGTCGGGTTATTTCGGCGCGCCAGGGCGATGGCATCGGCGAGCGTGAGAACACCACCGGCGGTTGGGGCAGTCTGGGCGTCCACCGGCACGGCGGCGAGCGCGCCAGCGAGGGAAGCCAGCGCGATCGCGAGGGCGTGAATGCGCATGAGTACGGGGCGGGAGGAGGTCATGGACAGGGGGCCGTACGGTCCCCTCGTTGGCACGGTTTCAGGCAGAAAACCGCTCATCGAGGTACGTCATCGCGCAGGGCGTTGAATCCGCGCGAGGGGATCTGCACGCGAAGGAGTCGTCCTTCAGCGTCGGCCCAGATGAAGCGAGACTCTCCGCGATCGGTGACCGCACGCCATCGCCTGGCTTGACGCCGCGATCCCGCAATAACCACCGTGTCACTGATGGTCATGAGCGCGAGCTGGACGGTGCCCTGACGATTGGCAATGGGGGTGATCACTGGAATGACGGTGGAATCGCCTTCCACATGCAGTCGGTTGAGAACCAGCAGGGCGTATTGCAGCACTCCGTGGTCTTCGAGCACCACAGCCCCCGGCACAAGCAGATACTCGCGCGCGGCCTCACCACTCGTACTGCGAGCAAGCGTGGTGAATCGACCGCGAACGCGCTGCCCGCCCAGGCGGAGCGTGACCATGGCGCCGGTGCGCTCTTCAACCGAGTAGCGGACAGGGCTCCCTGCCGAATCGGCCTCCAGGCGGACCGCAGAGCGGCGATCACCGACCGCCGATTCGGCGCGCAACTCGAGCGTCGCGCCGTCGGCCGCCACCACGCGTTGCATCGAAAATTGCTCGCGACCCGCGCGCTGGTCGTGAAGGAACAGGGTAAAGCTCCCCACATCGATGCGGTCGATCTGTCGGCCGAGTTGTACCGTGGCAGGCCGGACGTCGCGAGTTGGCGGAGACGCTGACAAGAGACCCCCCGCCAAACACGGTCCGAGCAACATCCGGGCAACGACGATCAGGTGAGCGGAGAGCATCCCGAAAAGATAATCGAGCGCGTGCAACCCTTCGCCTTCGTCGTGACGTCGGGGTATTGTGGGAGCAATGACTGCCAAGCCCGCGGACACCGAGCGGCCCACCCTCCACGAATCGCGCGTCGATCGCGTGGAGCGCTGGCCGTTGATCTGGGTAGCCGGCGCCTCGGTGACGCTACTCGCCCTGGCGGCCTGGCAGCGCAACCCGGAATGGATTTCGCTGGCAATCTCGGCAATGGGCGTTGTCGTCGCCATAGGATCGACGGGCTACTTGCGGCAACCACGAATCTGGGCAATCGGTGCCACCGCTCTTTTCGTGATATCACTGTTGCTGGCTGTCGGCGACACCCGAACGCTGCAGACCGCCGCCCGCGACTGGCCCAAGTGGTCGGCGATCGAACGCGATGAGCGTGCCACGCGTGTGGCCGGTGAACTCACGATTGTCGCGAAACGACTGACTGACGCCGCCGAGGGCGTGGCAGCGAACGCCGACCTCGTGGCCCGCCTGATCGCGAACGGTTCGGCGGAAGCGAGTCACCTCTCGCCGCCTCTGGATGCGAGTGTCGAGTCGGCCCTTCTGGTATTCCGCGGGACCCGTCTCGTTGCGCGAACGGGGCAACTGCGATCGATCGTCGCACCGACAGGCACGAAGGGTATTCGCCTTGTTGACGGAGCGTTCTACTCGTCGCTGGTGGCGCGCGCGCTGACACCCGATGGCTCCGTTCAGGTGGTGGCGGTCGCGCTGATTTCGGCCATTCCTCCGGCCGATCGTTTCGCGCGCGCGATGACGCACTCGCCGCACGGCGCAACGGATGTCGCTCGCACCATCGTCGAGTCGCCCGACTCGTCGCGGGTAGAGGACGGCACCGTCGTGATCGTCGTGCCCGATGGTGCTCGGCGACTCGCCCGCGTTCGTGCGCTCGCTCGCTCGGAGGGTGAGACGCGACTGGCGCTCCTGCAGGCGGCGCGGGCGCGCACGGCGATTCCGCTGGCGTTCGCCGTGGTGCTCATGCTGGTTGCGAGTTGGCGACGTCCGGCGCGCACGGCGCACCGGCTCGCGGTCACGGCCGTGTTGCTCGTGTCCATCGCGGTGGCACCCTTGAGCGCACTCTCGAACGTGTCGCCGCTCTTCGACGCGTCGAGTTACTTCGCGGCAACGGGTGGGCCGTGGACCGCGAATGTGGCGTCGCTGCTGTTCACCACGTCGTTGGGTCTCGCGTTCCTGTTTTTGGCGTTGCGCAGTGGTCGGGTGCTGCGACTGACCCGATCCCGCGCTCTGGCCACTCTGCTGGTGCTGGTCAGCGCCACGCTCGGTCCATTTGTGCTGCGCGATCTCGCACGCGGCATTGCGCTGCCCGCGATCGGTGTCAGCATCGCGCTGTGGATTGCCTGGCAACTCGCCATCTGCCTGGCCGGTGCGTCAATCCTGCACGCGGGCGCAGCAGCGGGCCGCACCATTCTGGGTAATCGTCGCGGACTGCCGCCCATGACGGCGCCGTCGCTGGCGATTCTGGCGGCGGTGCTCGCGCCGGCCCTGTGGCGCGCGCCCGGCGCGTGGCCGGCGTGGTATCCCATTCTCTGGGGCGTTGCCATTGGCGCGCTCGCACTGACGCGGCGCGGCGTCGCGCTGGTGACGGGCGCCGCGGTGATTGCCGGCGCCGGCGCGGTAACGCTGACCTGGGGCGCCACCGTACGCGCGCGCATGGCCCTGGCGCAGTACGATCTCACGCGACTTTCGGCTGTCGATGACAATGCGTCCCGACTCCTCGAGCGGTTCGCAACCATTCTGCTGGCCGATCCGGGCGGCGCGTTGAACAGTGAAACGCTGCTGCGACACTACGCCGCAAGCGAACTCGCGCAGGCGGGATATCCGGCGCGTCTTGCCCGATGGGATACGTCGTCGCCAGGTCGTGCATCGATTGATCTTCGCTTGGCGCCCGTGGGCGACTCCCTGGGCGACACGGAAATCATTGCGTCAATCGCGCGGGTCAGTCGGGCAATTGAAGTGCGTACCATCGACGACGGACCAACCACGATGCTCATCGCGGCGGTGCCAATGCTGAACGGCAGCGTCACCACCATTGCCGTTCCGCCCCGCACGCGACTGCTGCCGACCGATCCGCTGGCCGCGTTGACCGGCATTGCGAGTGCGCCTGCCAGTGAGCCGCCGTATCGATTGACGCTCACGCCGTCGTCCGTTCGCGATACGGTTATCCGCACACTCCAGTGGCGACGCCGCGGCAGTATGATGCACGGCGATGGCGTGGCGTCGGGTGGGGGAGAATCCCGTCTCGCGCATGTGGAAGTGGATTTGCGGGGACTGGATGCGTTGGTGCCACGCGGGGCGCTGCTGGTGCTGCTCGATGTGGTGGTGGTTCTGCTGCTGTGGGCGGCGAGCGCGATGGCTGACGGCGCGTTCGTTCGTTGGTCGCGCCTCCGGCGAGACCGCTTGCGCCGTTCGTATCGCGTGCGATTGAGCGCCACGTTGCTGGCGTTCTTCATTGCACCGGCCATCCTCTTTGCCGGAAACGCGTGGTATCGTCTGCAGGACGACGATCGCTCGGCGCGCGAATTGCTGGTGCGGGAGGCTCTGCGCACGGCGGCCAGTGACGTGACCCGACGCGATCTTGCCGCGACGGCGGCGAGCGTTGGATCTCCAATTTTCCGCTACCAGGCGGCGCAACTGGAGGCGTCGAGCGATACGCTGTTGCAGTCGCTGGCACCACTGGGCCGACTGTTGCCCATCTCGCTTGACGACGCGGATTTTGGTGCCGATGACATTTTCACCACGCGCCACATTCCGATTGGCGAAACCCACGCGCTTGTGGGATTCCGGCGCATCGCCGGGGGCGCGAATGAATCCGTGGTGGCTACGCCGGCACGTGGCGACGAGTTTGCCTTGGATGCGCGGCGCGCGGATCTCGGTGTGTTGCTCCTGTTCACCGCTGCATTAGGGGCGTTGGCGGCCGTGTGGTCAAGCGGCATCGCAGCGCGCGCGCTGTCGCGCCCCGTGGGTGCGCTGCGTGAGGCGGCACTCGCGATCGCGGCCGGCCGGGAAGCCCGAGCATTGGGCAGTGCGCCGGCCTCGGAGTTTGCACCGGTGTATCGAGCCTTCGGCCGCATGGCGCAGGATCTGTCCACCAGTCGGGCGGCGCTCGAAGCCGCGCAGCGACGCACCGCCGCCGTACTGCAGCATGTCGCCAGTGGCGTAGTGGCCATGCGCCTCGATGGCGAGATACTGATTGCCAACCCGCGCGCCGAGCAGTTGCTGGGCGTACCGCTGCGTCAGACGGGCGCGTCCATCGCGAATCTCCCCGCCGCGCTGAACGTGCTGACCAGGCAATGTGTGGCCTTCCTGATTGGCAACGCGGACGAAGAGGCACTGGATCAATTCGTGGCGGGTCGGCAACTGCGTGGTCGTTTGACCCGACTGCCGGGTGGCGCCGTGATCACGCTTGATGACGTGACCGAACTCGCGTCGGCCCAACGCGTGCTCGCGTGGGGCGAGATGGCCAGGCAAGTGGCGCACGAGATCAAGAACCCGCTCACCCCGATTCGACTGGGCGTGCAGCATCTGCGTCGGGCCTTTCGTGACGGTCGAAGCGATTATGGAACGATTCTCGATACCAATGTGTCGCGCATCCTTTCAGAGATCGATCATCTGGACGAAATCGCGCGTGCCTTCAGTCGATATGGCATGGCCCCCAACCAACAGGAAACGGCCATTCCGGTTGACCTGATCGCCGTTGTCCGCGACGTGTTGGCGCTCGAACAGCTTGGCGAAAGCGACATCCAGTGGGTGTTGGACGTGCCGCAGGGCACGGTCTCCGTGTTGGCCTTGGGGCAATACGATCAGCTCAAGGACGTGATGCTCAATCTCCTCGAAAACGCCCGACTCGCGCAATCGCGGCGCGTCAGCGTGTCGGTGCGCGTTGTGCCGGAGGGCGTGGCCGTTGACATTCGGGACGACGGGCAGGGCATTGCGCCGGATGTGCTGCCACAGGTGTTCGAACCGCATTTCTCGACGCGTACGAGTGGCAGTGGACTCGGCCTGGCAATCAGCCGGCGGTTGATCGAAGGATGGGGCGGCCGGATCGCCCTCGAGAGCACCGTGCGCGTGGGCACCGTCGTGCACGTGCTGTTGCGCTCGGCTTAAGTTCTCCCGGCAAGTCGCGATGCGGCCCGACGTTGTTAAACGGTCGGCGGATTCAGTGTCTCCGTCTCCCTTCTCGAATCTCCCGTCTTAGACTTCATCATGCCTTCGGACATACCGCTTCCGTCACGCGAAACAGCCGCGCCGCCGCACCATTTGGCGTCCTGGATACTTCCGCCGGGATGGTCGTGGGGCAGCGAAGGACTGTCGGGCCAGGTTCGGCATTACCAGGAATTGATCGATGCGCTCGGTCGTTCCTTGTCGCTGGTGAGCGCGCCCGACCCGGCGCATGGCGACTGGCTTCGACACGAAGCACGCGCGCTCGCGCATCGCAGTCATCCGTCGGTGCCAACCACGTATCACTACTGGACGTCGTATCAGGAGAGTCGACGCGGGCCGGGATATCTGCGTCGCTGGATCAGCGGCGAAACTGTTCGCTCGCGTATCGCGCGACTGGGCCCCGAGGAAATTCCGTTCGCCATGCAGGTTCTCCGCGAAGCGGGCAGTACGCTCGCGTATCTGCACGATACCGGTGTGGCGCACGGTGCCATTTCCGCCGACACGGTTTGGTTGACGCCTGGTGGTCGACTGTGGTTGATGGGGTGGGAATGGGTGTTGCCCAAAGAGCTCTTGCCAACCGGTTTACGCCCGTCATCGGCGCACACGGCTACACCGCCCGAGTGGGCGGATGGCCTGTGGCACCCTTCCGCGTCATCAGACCAATGGCAGCTTGCGGCGATGCTCTTTACGATGCTCACCGGTGAATCCGCACCTGAACACGGTGCGCCACCGTTGTCGCTGTTGCGCGCCGACTGCCCGCTGGCGCTGGCGGCGGTGATCGAACGCGCACTGCACGTCGATCCGCTTCAACGCTATCCGTCCATTACCACGCTCCTGCGCGATATGGATCGGCATGTGTCGGTTCGACCGGTCTACATCGCGCCGGAGGGTGCGGAGTTGCCGTCCACGCTCGACTCGCCGGAAGCCCGACTACGCTGGGCCACGGGCGACGACTACGAGATTCTCGCACCGCTGGGTCGCGGTATGTTCGGGAGCGTCTGGCGGGCGCGTGATCTGTCACTCTCCCGCGAAGTGGCCATCAAAGTACTGCATCCTCACATCGCCAGGGACGACGTGGCCGTGGCGCGGTTTCGGCGTGAAGCGCGGCTCGCTGCCCAATTGGCGCACCCGGCTATTGTGCCGATCTACGACAGCGACAGCCGCGGCGATGTTGCGTGGTACACGATGGAACTTGCCGAGGGTGGATCGGTGGCGAGTCTGATCTCGCGGAGCGGGCCGCGCCCGATCGAGGAAATCGCGCAGCCGGTCGACGAGGTGTTGGAGGCGCTGATCGCGGCGCATGCGAACGGCATCATCCATCGCGATCTCAAGCCCGAAAACATTCTGATTGATCGCTATCGGCGCTGGCGCATCGGGGACTTCGGCATTGCGTACGCACTCGGTGACGAGCGCGCGGGCTCATCGGGCACACCGTCCTTCGCGGCGCCGGAGCAGTTGCTGGGTGAGGCGCAGGGGCCGGCCACCGATGGCTACGCGTTGGCCAGCATCGTGTACTTCGCACTGACCGGCAAAGCGCCGTTCGGCGAAGGGTCGAGCGAAGCAATTCTGGCGCAACAACTCTCCGATACGCTGCCGGCCCGACTTTCCGCGGATGGTTTCGCCGATGCCTTGGCAGACTGGCTTCGCCGCGGGCTGGCGCCGCGCATTGAGGACCGTTTTGGCGACGCCGTCGAAATGCGTATCGCCTGGCGTCAGTTGATTCGCACCCTGCGTCGAGCGGAGGATGCGCGTCCCTGGTGGCGCCGGCTTATCGAAGGGGTGCCTGAGGATGGAGAATCCGCGCCGTCTTCAGATTGGTGAAGTCGCGAAACCCAACGGCAGACGCCGCGACCACCGGTTGATGCGTCCCGGTGCGCGTCGCGGTGCGCGATGTCGTACCCGCGTTGGCGGCGAACTTGCGACGTCGCTTCCGCTCATACAACAGCGTGTCGGCGCGCCCCAGCAGTTCGGTCAGCGAGGCTTGATCGCCTGGCCGAACGCGCGTGTGGCCGATGGTGAGCGACAGCGGGGCCACCAGTTCACCTGAGGCGTTCAATATTGCCACCTGGGCCTCAATGCGCTGCTGAATGATTCGCGCCGCGACCCGATCGGCGTCGAGCGCCACAAGGGTGAACTCATCGCCTCCCATGCGCGCCACCACATCGCAGTCGCGAACTGATTTTCGGAGCAGCCGACCGACCGCCGCCAGTGCGCGGTCGCCTTCGGCGTGTCCGTGTTGGTCATTGAGCAGCTTGAAGTCATCCATATCCACGTACATCAGTACTGCGTCCTTCCCCTGCCGACGGGCGATTCGCAACTGCTGGTCTGCCAGCGTGAGAAATCCCCGACGGTTGTAGAGACGTGTCAGATCATCGGTCAGTGACGCGTGACGCAGACGCACTTCTTCGCGTTTGCGAGCGGAAATATCGCGCAGCGTGACCGCGACGCCGTCGCCGGTGGGAACGGATTGATGGTACAGCCACCGGGCGTCAAACAGTTGTCGACTGACCCGCACTTCCTCCATGAAAGGCGTGTGCGACGCGATCGTCTCCACGTACCGGGCGAACAGCACGGCTTGCAGGTCGGTCGGAAAATCCCGCTTCAGTCGACGACCAACCAGGCCATTCGGGTCGGTACGCAGCAAACGGGCACCACTGGGATTCACGTCACGAATCTCGAAGTCGATGATCGCTCCCGACCCGTCGTGAATGGCGCGTAACAGAAACACGCCTTCGATATTTGCCTGCATCGCGAGCTGCAACTGACGCACCTGATCGTGCACGCCTTGATCGGCACGCTTGCGACGCGTCGCTGTGCCGTGTGCAACGTGCCAGACGGCACGCCCGACGACAACGGCGGCAAGCGACAGCAGCGGCGCGATGATGCCGATAGACGGGAGAACGTCGGCGACTCGAACGGGCATGATCTGAGAGTTGGCGTACAACCGTGACCGCGGGGAACCGTCGTCGGTTGCGCGCGAACGACACTCCGTTGCCTCGGCGGGTGTCGAGCCTCTCAGAGCAACGAGCGTGCCAACCCGTTCAGCGGGCAACCCGGGCTAAGCTCGAGCCAGCCGGAGTGCCAGTAAGTCATTGTAGCGCAATGCCTTATCTCAAACGCCCTGGGATAGTTTGTGGGCGTGGGTGGCCGACGCGCGATTTCGCATCAGCCACGACACTCGGCAAGAATTGCCGTGAATGCATGTGTTCAACGCGGTCAATCGGCTCCCAAAAGCAAACGCCGTTCCATCGCAGCATACCGCGCGGCCCCGTCGGTGTCGGGCTTCAGCAGCGACACCACAATGCCGGTGAGGAATGACAGCGGAATGGTGACCAGCGCCGGATTCTTCAGCGGAAAGATTGCTGTTGCGTGGTGCAGCAGATCAATCTGCACTGCGGGCGACAACGCGATGAGCACCAACGTAGACAGCGCACCCACCGCCATGCTGGTCGCCGCGCCAGCGGTGCTGGTGCGTCGCCAGAAAATGCTCAACACCAGAGCCGGGAAGTTCGCGCTGGCCGCGATGGCAAACGCGAGTCCCACCATGAAGGCGACATTCTGTCCCTTGAACGCTATGCCCAGCGCTATCGCAATCGCGGCAAGCACAATGGTGGCCAGACGAGCGACTCGGAGTTCTTCGCCCGGTCTGGGGTGTCCTTTGCGCACGACGCTGGCCCACAAGTCGTGCGAAATCGTTGCCGCGCCCGACAGCGCGAGTCCTGCCACGACGGCGAGAATCGTCGCGAATGCCACCGCGGCAATGAAGCCCAGGAACGGTCGGCCGCCAAGCAACTCGGCCAGCATCGGCGCCGCCATGTTGCCACCGGCATCGACACCCTTGATGGCCTCGGGACCGACCAACACCATCGCGCCGAATCCGAGAATGAATGTCATGAGGTAAAAAACGCCGATGAGTCCAGTGGCGATGAAGACCGACTTCCGCGCCGCGCGCGCATCCGGCACGGTGTAGAAGCGCATGAGAATGTGCGGCAGCCCGGCCGTGCCGAACATCAGCGCGAGGCCAAGTGAGATGGCGTCCAGAGGATTCGACACGAGCTTGCCCGGTGCGAGCACGCCGGCGCCGTATTTGGCGGCCGCCGCGGCGAAGAGCACGCGGGGATCGAAACCGAATCGCGAGAGCACCAACATGGCGAGTGCGGCAGCACCACCCAACAGGAGAAACGCTTTCACGATCTGCACCCAGGTGGTGGCCAGCATCCCGCCAAACAATACGTACGCCATCATCACCGCTCCAACAATGACAACGGCTGTTTCGTACGGGATGCCGAACAGCAGTCGGATGAGGCCACCGGCACCTACCATCTGTGCAATCAGGTAGAAAGCGATTGTGGCCAGCGTGCCGCCCGCGGCGGCAATGCGAACCGGTACGGGATTGAGACGCGCGGCGACCACGTCGGCAAAGGTGTATCGACCAAGATTGCGCAGCGGTTCGGCAATCAGAAACAACACTACGGGCCATCCGACCAGCCATCCGGTGGAGTAGATCAGTCCATCGAATCCACTGGTGGAGACCAGTCCGGCAATGCCGAGAAACGACGCCGCGCTCATGTAGTCTCCGGCGAGCGCGAATCCGTTCTGGCCCGCCGTCACGGTGCGTCCGGCTGCGTAGAAATGCTCGGTGGTACTTGTGCGTCGCGCTGCCCACCAGGTGATAGCGAGGGTGAGCGCAATGAAACCGCCAAAGAAGGCGATCGCGACGCGATCGGGCGAGCCGAGTGCGGTGGCCGGCGGCATCAGCGAGGCCCTCCCGCCTTCGCGTCGCGTGCCGATGCGTCGTCGATTGCGTGGTGATCACGGAGTGCGGCGAGGGCCGGATCGTACACGCGGTTGGCCCACGATACGTAAATGTACGTCAGCGTCCACGCGGCCACGATCACCAAGGCGCCCAGCAGGATGCCAAGAGACAGGCCTTCGTGCAGCAGGGAGCCGAGACGCGTTGGCTGGTATGCGACCAGCGCGATGAACCCGAAGTAGACACAAACCATGCAGACGGTGAGCGTTGCCGCGATTCGCCAACGGCGCGCGGCCAGCACACGGGTGGCCTCGACGGCCGTTTGGGAGAGTGAGGTCATGTGTCGCGAAGGTACCGGCAGAACACTGTGGGGCAAGGGTCTGAGGCCAGTGCCGACCGGTGTATATTGGCGTGAACCTCCTGCCACCCTTTCGTTCCGAACCCCGTGACCAAGCGAATGGCCATCGCGATGGCGAGTCTCATTTCAGCTATCGTCGCGCTCTATCTGCACCTGTGGAAACTCGGACTCACCGGATCGCTGGCCTGCAGTGGTGGTGGCGGTTGCGCGTTGGTCCAGGGCAGCAAGTATGGCTGGTTCCTGGGGGTCGATGTGGCGCTCATTGGCACGGTCGGCTACACCCTGTTGTTCATCACGGCATTCATCGGAACATTGCCGCGTTTCGAAGAGGCGACGTGGCCGAATACGCTGATG
>JANOKE010000072.1:0-12506 GCA_031419135.1 Gemmatimonadaceae bacterium | reverse complement strand
GATTTCCCGGCCATGCCGTCGACGGCCACCGCCGCGCAGATGAAGTCGGAAGGCGACACCGCCAACACCAAGCTGCTGAATAACCCGAACACGGCACGCTACATAGCCAGGAAGATTAAGGGCAGGTTGCTGTCGCATTAGCCGCCGACAGCGGTAATCGACGCGGCTGCTGCGACGTATGTCGCGACCGGTGGTGATATCAAAGCCATCATCCGCACGATCATGACGGGCAAAAACCTCATGGCGTCGCCCGCCAAATACAAACGGCCGTTTGATCTGATGGTGTCGTCACTGCGCGGCATGGCGGCCGAGGTGACAAACCTGCGCGCAGCACGCGGGCGGCTGGACAGCATGGATATGAGGCTGTACTACTGGGAGCAGCCCGATGGCTATCCCGATCAGATCAATTGGTGGAGTGGCCTCACGTCGCAACGGTGGAACTGGGCAACGTATATCTCGAATCAAAACTCGGCCACCAGCGTGCGGGTCAATACCACGACGATCTTTCGTGCACCGCTGGATACGGCGGCGGGTGTAGTGAATCAGATCAACGTGCGGATGTTCGCCAACGAGATGCCCGCGTCGCTCAAGAGCTCATTGCTCGCCTATTTACAGGGCGCTGCGTACCTCGAACCGCGGGTGCGCGAGACGATCGCACTGGCCGCCAGCAGTCATCAGTTCCAGTGGTATTGAGCTCGAGGTTGCCCTTGCCCGCTCGCGTTCGCCGTTCACATCCGATCAGGATCCGCCATGCTTGACGAACCGCAGGATACGGGATGTTCGGAGTACCGTTCGCTGGCCCGTCGCGATTTCCTGATGCGCGGAGCCGGATTCGGCATCGCAGCACTGGTACCCTCGTGGCTGCCCAATGTGGTGCTGGCGCAGTCATCGTCCACCCGCGACATCATTGTTTCTGTGTTCCTGAGTGGCGGCACGGATGGCATGTCACTGGTCGTACCGTTCGGTGATCCCAACTACTATATCGGACGCCCGACGATTGCGGTGGCGCGTCCCGATGCCGCTGGCTCCGGTCCCAAGGCCGTCGCGCTTGACAATTTCTTTGGGTTCTCGCCCGGCATGGCCCCGCTCTTGCCCGCCTATACCGCCGGCGATCTGCTGGTGGCGCACGCTACGGGGTCGGTGGATACATCGCGGTCGCACTTCGATGCACAACGCTACATGGAGGTTGGGAAACCTCGGGATTTGAACCTGGCCACGGGCTGGCTTGGGCGACATCTCGCGACGATCACGCCCATGCGGACCAACGCGCCGCTGCGTGCGCTCGGGCTCACCAACGGCCTGCCGCAAACGCTGGTTGGCGGTCCAAAAACGCTGCCAATTGCGAACCCGGCCAACTTCCGAATCGATGGCAGCGCCACCACGGCCAACGCGCGCGCGCAGTTTCTGGCCACGAATTACGCGTCGGCCATTGATCCGGTGAGTGCCAATGCGCTCGACACCACCAACACGATCACCCTTTTGCAGACGATCAATTTCAACGGCTATACCACACAAAACGGCGCCGTCTATCCCAACACGGGCTTCGGCAACGCTCTGAAATCATCGGCGGCGCTGATCAAATCCGATGTCGGCGTCGAGGCTGTCCATGCGTTCCTTGGCGGATGGGACACGCATTCGCTGCAGGGACCAGTCCCGGGTCTTGACGGCGGGGGTATGCACAACCGCATGCTGGAGCTGTCATCGACGTTGGCCGCCTTTTACGCCGACGTGATTCAGGGCACCACCGCGAATGGCGTCACGGTGGTCATCATCTCGGAGTTCGGACGCAACGCGCGCGAGAACGGAGACAAGGGCACCGATCACGGCCGCGGCAACGTGGCGTTCGCAATGGGCAAGAAGATCAATGGCGGTCGCGTGCTGACGAACGGCTGGCCGGGACTGGCGCGCGAGAATCTCGAATCGGGTCAGGATCTGCGCGTGACGCTCGACCATCGGGACATTCTCGCCGAGATCGTGCAGAATCGGCTGGGCAACACGAACCTGGCCACGGTGTTCCCGGACTATACGCCACGGGTGCGGGGGGTAACGAAGGTGTAGTGATTTGAGAAATCCACCCTACCAAGTGACACGCTTACCATTACGGCGACACGATTACCCGTCCGCTCATTCCGGGGTGCACCGTGCAGTCGAACGGATAGACACCCACCGTAGGAAACGTGCGCGTGACCAGCGCGTTGGTGGTGACAAGGATATCGCTTGGCGATCCGGGCAATCGTGGACTCCAGATCACGTTGTGATCGATCGGTGTGAACTGGAAACGCACAGTGCCGCCGAGCTTCACGATGATTTCCGACGGAATGAACAGCTGCGGGGCCATGGCCACGTCGGCTGTGAGTGGAGCATTGGGAATGGCGATCACCGGGAGCGTCGTGGTCGCGGTTCGCGCGGTGCTGCCGTCCTGCACGCTGACGGTCAACGTTGTGCTGCCCACGCCGACACCGGCCACGATCCCGTTGCTGTTGATCGTGGCGATAACCGGATTGCTACTTGTCCAGGTCACCACGCGCGATCCCAGCGCAACAAGCCCGCCGAGTGCGTCCCGTCCCTCGACGGTCGCTTGGGTTCCCTGCCCGATCTCCAGCGGAGAATCAACGGTACCCGCCACCACGCGGGACAGTACGCCGGCGCCGTTGGTGACCGTGATTGTCAATAACCCAACCGCCGATCCTGAGGACGCTGTGATCGTGGCCAACCCCGCGGCGACTCCGGTGACTAGCCCGGTGGTGCTCACGGTTGCCAAGTTCGGTGCACTGCTGGACCAGGTGATTTGCGCTGAGGGGATGACGACGTTGTCGGTCCCACGGGCGACGGCCGATAACTGCACCGTTTGTTGCGCAGCCAGGGTTTGCGTGGCGGCTGTGACGTCGATGCGCGCGACGGTGGGCGGCGTGACGGGGCTGTCGCCACCACTGCAGGACATGAGCAGGACCGTCATGGTTGCGGCGAGGGACCGGGCACGGGTCGGAAGCGTCATGTCGGCCTCATTCGGGTGAACTTCCGTCGATGGTGGCATCCATGCGATAGACGAACCGTGCGGGCGTTCGTTTGCGCCGAACTGAGGAGTCGGATATCCGTCCTCTCCTGGCCCATCGCCGGTAGCGTGGTTGGTCCGGTGGCTGATATCGTCGTGCTTTCCGGACGATATCGGTCGTCGTGCTTTTCCGCCTCCGCCACCTCACGGTCGTGGCGGTCGGGCATCCGGCTTCCCCCCAGGATTCCACTCGGGCCTCGGTCCGTCGGCCAACAACCGCAACGCCCGCGAGGTTGCGCCGATCACCGCGGCCATGTGTGGTGCATCGATCGAGGCGGGTTCGTCTTTCGGATGATGATAGGGCGTGAGCAGGTTGTACGACGAGAGCGAGTGCGCCGGAATGCCGATTCGCGCAAAGGCCACGTTGTCACTGCGACTGAAGAAGTTTTGCGTTGGACGGGGATCGGGGACCAAGGGAATGCCGTTGTCCGCCAGCATATCGCCCATGGTGGAGCGTTCGTAGCCGGTCAGCCACGCTTTGCCAAACCCACCGGCCAAAGAGTCGGCATGCGCAATCATCTCGACGTTCAAATCCACCACGGTTTTGTCCAGTGGTCGCGTCGGATGCGCGATGTACCAGCGGGTGCCAAAGCCACCCACCTCCTCCCCGGTGATCGCCATAAACACGATGGTACGTTTTGGACGTGGGCCTTGGCGCAAGGCCTTGGCCATCTCGATGACGGCGACCACACCCGAGGCGTCGTCATCAGCGCCGTTGTTGATGGAGTCGCCGTCCACCGATCGGCCGAAGCCGATGTGATCGTAGTGGGCCGTGACGAGCACCACCTCATCGCGCAGTGCGGGATCGACTCCCGGTATGACGCCCAGCACGTTGGCCGAACGCAAACGATTGGCGGGTGCCAGCGAATCCCACTGCGCCCAGGATGCGACGGCGCCAAGGCGCGGTTGCGATCCCAGCGGGGCGGGCGCGCCCGAGCCGGGCATCGTTTGAGGCGCCGCCATCGCTTGCAACGGAATCTGCTGGAGGTAGCCACCAGAGTCGCCGGCCGGAACCAGACCAGCGGCCTTGAATTGCGCCGAAATCCATCGCGCGGCGCGGTCACCACCGCGCGATCCGGTGCGTCGTCCTTCCATGGAGTCGGCGGCAAGAATTCCCACCTGCTTCCGGATGATCGCGGCGTCGAAATTATCGGCGAACACCGCACGGGCCGGCGCCGCGGCGGTGCGCGGCACCACGTCGGCCACAAGTGCCAGCCACTGTCGATTGGGGCTCACCGCGAGGCGCGTAATCCCGCGCAAATGCGCGAAGGCAAAGTCGGCGACTTCGGTCCAGGCCGTGGCACCGCGGCGCCAGGTGAACAGCTTGGTGCCCTGTCCCATCACCATGGTCGTGCTGTCCACCCACGCCAGATCTTCCGATCGCGGCAATGTGCTCACCAACGTATCGATGCGGCGGGTGACTGGATCGAGTTCCATCACGAACCAGGCGTCGGCACTTTTTTGCACGAAGCTGACGCGCGTCGTGCCGGGGATCTTGTGCAGCGCACGCCCGATGTTTCGCGCGACAATCGTGCTTCCGGGCCGGCCCAGGGTCGCGACGTGCAAGGTGGTTGGCGAGCCCAGCACGAACATGGCCCAGGTGGAGTCATCAGCCTGCGCAAAATACCCGACAGGCTTGAGATCAGGGAACAACACGGTTGGTTCACGCGCATCGAGCGGCAGTCGCCACAGTCGCTGGGTGGAATCGGCCTCAACGCGAATCACGGCGAGCGCTTTGCCGCTGTCAATCGGAAACGCGGAATATTCGCTTTCCGGTTTGGTGAGTCGCGCCGGAGCGCTCAGTCCGGTGCTGAAATCATAGCGGTAGATGTCCGACTGTCCGTCACCACGATTGGACGTGTAGAACAGTTCGCGTGACGACAGCGCAAATGCGGCCTGATTGTCGTAGCCGTCGCGACGCGTGAGGTTGGCCGGTACTCCCACCTTGACCGTGCCGCCAACCATCGTGAGCGGCACAAGGAACACGTCGGCTCCGGGCGATGGCACTGCCGTTCTGGCTACGCCGGTTTGCGCCGATGCAAAGGCGCACGGAAGGGAGGAGAGTATGAGCACGCAGCTCGTGGCCACGGCGCGAAGGCGATTTGCCAACGCGGGTTGTCTGGTGTATGGACAGATCATGACTGAAAGCTACGCCCTCCACGGTTGCGCGGCACGTCCCGTCGCGGCTACCGTCCGCCCAATGCCTATCCGCCTGTGTTCCGGCGCTCGCCGAGTTCGTGCGCTGCTGCTTGTCGCCGCGCTGTTGTCGGCATGTGATCGAAACACCCCTTCCGAACCGGTACCGCCGCCGCCGACCACCAGTGTGGCCAGCATCGCCACCATTCCGGTCTCGATGTTTCTGCAGGCCGGCCAGGAGCGGGCCATTGTGCTCGAGGCGCGCGACAGCGGTGGCCTGTTGATCGCGAGCCCTGTGGTGACGTGGCGCACCGACGCGCCAACCGTGGCAACGGTGGACGCCCTCGGACAGGTGCGCGCCGTCTCACCCGGCAGTGCGCGCATCTCGGTGACGTCGGGATCGCTCTCCGCGGTCGTGCAACTGGGCGTGACGACCGTGACACCCGGTGTGCAGCAATGGCGGGTGGCGCGAGCCGGACTCACCGACAACACCCTCCTTGGCATCTGGGATGATGGTCAGGGGACAACGTACGGTGTTGGTCAGAATGGGACCATCATGCGATCGCGGAACGACGGTCCGTGGGATCTCGTGTCGCTCAACACCAGCGAGACACTGGTCGGCATTTGGGGATCGGCTCCAAACGATATCTGGATCGTGGGAACCAACGGGTTGATCGTGCACGGCGACGGCGTCTCATTCCAACCGTTCAATAGCGGAACCACGGTCACGCTGCTGGAGGTGTGGGGGCTGTCGGCGAACGAGGTGTACGCGGCCGGTGACCGCGGCACCATTCTGCGATTTGATGGCACACGGTGGACACCGCAGCCAACGCCAGTCACCGACGATCTCTGGGGCATTTGGGGCCCGCACGGCAGCGCGCTGTTCGTGGTCGGAAACAACGGCGTGATCCTGCGCTACGACGGACAAGGCTGGCGTCGCATGAACGTGCCGACGGCCAATGCCCTGTTCGATGTCTGGGGCACCAGCGCGGGCAATGTGTTTGCGATTGGCACGGGCGGCACCATTCTCCGATTCGACGGGATCGCATGGTCAACCATGTCCACCCCTGGTCCAGCGAATCTCTTTGCCATGCGTGGCCGATCGTTCGACGATATCTACGCCGTTGGCAATACGGGCGCCTGCTATCACTTTGATGGCGTGGTCTGGCGTGCGTTGGACATTGGCTCCGGGCAAAATCTCCGCGCGATCACTACCCGCGGTGACGGCTCGTTGCGTCTTGGCGCGTGGTGGGGAACCGTGGTGACCCTGCGCGGTGTGGGCGCAAACGTGGTGGCTACGACGGAAGTGTCCGACCCCTCGCTGCTCGCGACATGGGGTGCAACGAGCGGACCAATGTTTGCCGTGGGATTGGGTGGCGCGGTTTTCAGGCGTGATGGCACCGCATGGCGCACCGAACCGGTGCCGGGCACGAACGACTTGTACGGTATCAGCGGCAGCAGTGCGGCGGAAATCATTGCGGTGGGAGACACGGGTTCGATTCTCCGCTTCAACGGAACGTCGTGGCGTCGAGAAGCGTCGCCGACAACGCGGTTGTTACGCGCGATCTGGAGCGGTGGCCCGGGACAGTCGGTCATTGTGGGAGAACGCGGAACGATCTTGCGCGCCAGTGGCGGGTCGTGGTCACCGCAGGCGAGCGGGACACCGCAATTCCTGCGTGCCGTCTGGGGAAGTGATCCGGCGAACGTGTACGTGGTCGGTGATTCGGGTGTGGTGCTGCGGTTCGATGGCGGTCGCTGGTCACCGGTGGTGGTGCCAGTTCCGAACACGCGGCGTTTGCGCGCCGTGTGGGGCACGTCGGCAAGTGATGTGTTTATTGCCGGCGATGCGGGGACGATTCTGCGCTACGATGGCGCGCACTGGAATCCGCAATCGGTGCCCACCACACGCGATCTGCGCGCACTGTGGGGGCGCGGCCCAACCGAGATCTACGCGGCCGGCGACAGCGGCACCGTGCTGCGCTTCGATGGCCAGAGGTGGCGTACGCTTTCCACGCCCGCCACGCGCATCATCTACGCTCTGTTCGGTATTGGAACAGCGCAGGTGGCGGCGGTGGGTGAAGCGGCGCGTATCTACGAGGGGCAGCCATAGGGGCCCTCCCCTGCGGCAGCACCACGGGGCATGGGTTTACGAACCGTTGCGGGCGCGGAAACTGCGAATATGCGCGATGTGATGATCGCCGTGCCACGCATACAGCGCCAGCACCTGTTCGATGGTCATGCGGCCGTTCTCCGGATGCATCAATCCACGCACGAACTGCTCCGGCGTGAGCGCACGAAACAGCGCGACCGCCCGCTCGTGCAGCGTCGACAGCAGCGCGATGGACACCATTGGCGGAACGACGGCCACATCGGCGTGCTGCACCCACACGTCCTGATCGTAGGGCTTGACGGTGGGTTCGTCTTCCGACAACGCGAACTTCACGCGTATGAACATGTTGATGTGGCTGTCGGCCACATGGTGTACCAGCTGCCGCACGGTCCAGCCGTCGGGTCGGTAGGGGAGCGCCCATGACGCCTCCGGCATGCCGCTCACTGCCGCAGCCAGCGCGGCGGGCTGCGCGGCCAGCTGCGCGATGAGGCCCACACGCTGCTCGGCGGAGTACGACGGCTGCGGGGTGTGTTCGCCAATCGGATAGGAAAGTGAGTGGTCCATGACGGGGAATCTAGGACCCGCGGCAGCAAAGGTGGAGCGCGCCACACTCTTCCCCACGGTTGGCCCCGCGCATACCATAGGCGGACTTGCGGCCGCTGCCGCGTCGGGTCTCTCCGTTCGATCCTTGAGGAGCTGCCGAGATGGGTACCAAGTTCCGTTTGTCCGTGATGATGTTCCTGCAGTATTTCGTGTGGGGCTCATGGTTCGTCACGATGGGCACCTACATCACGCAGACCCTGCACTTCACGGACACACAGGTAGGCGCCGCCTACGGCGCCCTGGCCATCGCGGCAATCGTCTCGCCGTTCTTCATGGGTATCGTGGCCGATCGCTTCTTCGCCAGCGAGAAGTTGCTGGCGATTCTCCATCTGGTGGGTGGTGGCCTGATGTGGCTGCTCTCACAACAGACGGAATGGAGCAGCTTCTATCCCATTCTGCTCGCGTACGCGTTTTGCTACATGCCCACGCTGTCGCTCACCAATTCCATTTCGTTCCACCACATTACCGATTCGGCACGGGATTTCCCCCTGATCCGCGTACTCGGCACCATCGGGTGGATCGCCGCCGGCACCGTGGTGGGCAAGGTGTTGCACGCCGATAAGCTGGCCCTGCCCATGATGGTCGCTGCGGGCGCCAGTGTGGCCTTGGGTGTATTCTCGCTGATGTTACCGCACACCCCACCCAAGGCGGCCGGTCAGGCGTTTCGGGTGCGTGACGCCCTCGGACTCGATGCCCTGCAACTGCTCAAGCACGCGGACTTCCGTTTCTTTGTGCTGGGCTCGTTTTTCCTGTGCATTCCCCTGCAGTTCTACTACGCATTCGCCAATCCGTACCTGAACGAAATCGGCGCACCAGATCCAGCGTTCATTCAGAGTTTTGGTCAGTGGTCGGAAATCGGTTTCATGCTGCTGCTCCCCTTTGCGCTTCGCAAATTGGGCATCAAGTGGATCATGCTGGTGGGCATGCTGGCCTGGGCGCTCCGGTATTTCGCCTTCAGCCAGGGTACGTCGGGACCGGTGATGTGGATGGTGTACGTCGGCATCCTGCTGCACGGCATCTGTTACGATTTCTTTTTTGTGGCCGGACAGATCAACACTGACGAACGCGCCGGTCCAAAAATTCGCGCGGCGGCGCAGGGCTTTCTCAATCTCGTGACCAACGGGGTGGGGTATTTTGTAGGGGCCTCGGTGTCGGGCAGTGTGGTGAGTCGATATGCGACCGGAAGCGCCGGTGCCGTGACGCACGACTGGATGCAGATCTGGCAGTTCGCTGCCCTGTTCGCGCTGGCGGTATTCGTGGTATTTCTGTTTCTGTTCCGCCCGGCCCCATCGGGCGCGGGCACATCAACGGCGGCGCCCTGAGCGCCGTCGCATGACGGCACGCTCAGCCATCGTGCTGGTAGAGGCGTGCTGTGATTCTGTGCATACGTCCCGCGCTGCACAAACCTTGGGTGCCGGGCGTGTGGAACTGTGTGGGCCGGGTGACGGCGGCACGACGCCAAGCTTCGGGCTGATCGCGCGCTGCCGGGATGAACTACACGTCCCGCTGCACGTGATGATCCGCCCGCACACGGAAGGTTTTGTGTACGGTGATGATGATGTCGATGTCATGGGCAACGACATCATCGCCGCGAGGGCGCGTGGTGCCGATGGCATCGTGCTGGGCCCATTGCATGCCGACGGAACGGTGCATCAGGAACAACTGGCCCTTTTTGCGGCTCTGGCGCGTCCCATGAAAGTCGCGTTTCACCGCGCGTTCGATCGCACGCCGTCCGCCGTTGCGGCGCTCGACGTGCTGTTGGGTGTCGGTGTTGACTACGTGCTGACGGCCGGTCACGCGGCCACGGCATTGGACGGCGCTGACATGCTTGCCGCGCTGCAGCGCCAGGCTGGCAACTCCCTGACGGTACTGGCCGGCGGCAGTGTGCGCGGTCACAGCGTGTGCGCCCTGGTCGCGCGGGCCGCCGTGCGCGAAGTGCATGCCCGTGGTACCGACCCGACTATCGTGCGCGACGTCATCGCCGCGCTTTCTTCTGCCTCGCATCACGCAACGGTACCTCCAACATGACGTTGAACCCCAGAGTGCGCATCCCACAGGTGAGAGCCGTGGTTTTGGGAGCGGTGCTCATTCCGGCGCTCGGCTCGAACACAACGATGTCGCCGAGGTGGCGACACGCCGCACTGGCCGTCGACACGAGCGTTTATGCGGTGATACCGCGCCCAAGCGTGCTGACGCCAATGGCGGGTCACTTCACCCTCTCGGCGCGTACCGTCGTGCACGCCGATTCGGACTTGGTGCGCGTGGGTCACCGATTCGCCCGCGACATCGCGAATGCCACCGGATTCGACCTGCCAGTTGCGCGTTCCGGTGTTGCGGCACCCGGCGTGATTCGATTGGTGCGTGTCGTGGGTCCGGAGGCCGAATCTCTGGGAGACGAGGGCTACCGGTTGGACGTGACAATCGGTGGCGTGGTTGTGCGCGCAGCACGTGCCGCCGGTGCGTACTACGCACTGGAAACGCTCAAGCAACTCTTTCCGGCAGCCATTTATCGCGAGGCGCCAATTGCCGGTGTGGCGTGGCAGGCACCGGCCGTTCATATCGAGGACGCACCGCGTTTTTCATGGCGCGGGGCGCATCTGGACGTGTCGCGGCACTTCATGCCGAAAGAGTTCGTGAAAAAGTACATCGACCTGCTGGCGCACCACAAACTCAATCGCTTTCACTGGCATCTTACCGAAGACCAGGGATGGCGCATTGAGATCAAGAAGTATCCCCGTCTCACCGAATTGGGATCGTGCCGTGCGCAGACGCTGGTGGGTTCGCACCAGCCCGACCCCGCCAAGCGCGTGTTTGATGGCAAGATGCATTGCGGCTATTACACGCAGGATGACGTGCGCGAGATCGTGGCATATGCGTCGGAACGCTTCGTCACCGTGGTGCCGGAAATCGAAATGCCGGGACACGCGCAGGCCGCGATTTCCGCCTATCCGTTGCTGGGTGTCCGGCGCGACACGACCGTGGGCGTGATGCAGGTGTGGGGTGTGAGCGAATTCATCCTCAACGCCGATGACAGCACCATCGCGTTCATGCAGGACGTGCTGCGTGAAGTCATGGCGCTGTTTCCCGGACGGTACATCCATATTGGCGGCGACGAAGCCATCAAGAATCAGTGGAAGGCGAGCCCGGAGATTCAGGCGCGCATCAAGCAGCTTGGGCTCAAGGACGAGCACGAACTGCAAAGCTGGTTCATCCGGCAGATGGACACGTTCCTCACACAGAATGGTCGTCGAATGGTGGGATGGGATGAGATTCTCGAAGGTGGCCTGGCCGAGAACGCCACGGTGATGTCCTGGCGTGGAATGGACGGCGGCATTGCGGCCGCGAAGGCCAATCACGACGTGGTCATGGCGCCGGGCAGTCACACGTATTTCGATCACTACCAGTCGCGCGACAAGGCGAAGGAGCCACTCGCCATTGGCGGCTATTTGCCCATTGATACGGTCTACGCGTTCGAGCCGGTACCACCGTCACTCACGCCCGATGAAGCGAAGCATGTGCTCGGCGCGCAGGCACAACTCTGGACCGAGTACATCCAGGACGCCAAGCAACTGGAATACATGGCGTTTCCGCGCATGAGCGCGCTTGCGGAGGCCGTGTGGACGGCGAAGCCTCGACGTGATTTCAACGACTTCATGGTGCGCCTGAGACCGCACCTCCAGCGAATGGATGCCCTGGACGTGAACTACCGGAAACTGGATGCGCCGGTGATCAGACCGTAAGGGTTGCGGCGTTCGCGCCCGAATGAGGCGCGCCGGCGTCGCGAGTGCCTCGATCCGCGTGAGCGGACGGCCAACACCTGCCACCGGCGCGTCTCCGGAAAATCACAGTTTTGCGATTTCTTGGAGGGAGTGGTGAGTTGGTAACCGTGGGAGCAGAAGAAGCCACTCGGCATTATTTGAGCGCGCGAATTTGATAACGGTAGCGGTAAGTTATAGCTATCATATCTGCGTTTGACGTTTTAGGTTATTATATGTATGATTACCGAATTTCTAACTCCGGTCATTATAGCCAGCCACGCCGAATCTCGGCGGTGTCGCGAGCTCTTCACCTCAGGTCGCCATGCCAAAGCCCGCCATTGCAAACCTCTGGACTCCCTACGGGCTTCGCGCGGATCCATACTTTCGCCAAGCCTTGGATCCAGCGGTTGGTCCGGATGAGGCGCGCCCCGCGTCGCTGCTTGTCGGCCGCGAGGCCGAGCTCAGACAGATCACGACCTTGATTCACAGCAGCGACAACTCGCGAACCGTGATTCAAGGAGCGGCGGGCGTTGGGAAAACCAGCTTCGTCAGCGCTCTCAAGACGAATGTGCAGTCAGCACGTTTGCTGACGCACGCCGATCCGGTGCGCATCCAGAGCGCGATGACCGCCTCGCAATTCCTCGCCGAGGTGTTGAAGGTCATCCTGCTGATACGCGCCACCGAGCGTCTGGAGGCGGGCACCGTAGTCGGCGTGCGTCAACGCGTGGCGGCAGGGCTTCGCGACCGCGAGGGCGACTTCTGGACTCGCCTGAATCGCATCATCGTGGGCCAGGACCACATGGGAGTCGGCGTGACTGCTGGAGTGATCGGCGTTCAGGGCCAGCGG
>JANOKE010000071.1:0-2557 GCA_031419135.1 Gemmatimonadaceae bacterium | reverse complement strand
AATGCCAAGTACATCGTGGCAGTGATCAACACCAGCCTCACCGCGGCCGCGACGTCGGGCTTCGAACTGCGTGGGGCAGGTGCTGGGGCGATGGCGGGGCAGGCGGCGACGCCGCGCCTGTCTGCACAGTTGGCTGCGTCTACCAGCGCGCCTTCGTTTGCCGCGAGCGCCAGTGCTTCCACGGCGATGGCCCAGTTGGCGGCCGAAGAACGTGGTAACGCGCAACATGACACGCATCTCGACGCGCAACGTGCTCTCAACGTGCGCTTCGGCTCGCCGGCACCAACTTGGCGCGCACTGGCCAAGATGAACGCCATGCGGGGCGTTGCCGCCACCGGCGTGGCTGGTGCACGCGCCCCATTGTCGCTGGGTGATACGGTCACCATGAAGGCGCTGTACGCCAGCTGCACCACTGGTCGCGATGTGCGCGCCCGTGTGGTCTATGCCGGCACAAAATCCGTGGTGCTGGAAGATGTCGCCGCGCCGCGCGCCGGGACCATGGACGAGCAGTATCGATTGATCGGCGACGAGTACGATCGCGTACAGTATCCGCTTATGGTGAGCAAGGTCGGCGACCCGCTCGCCATGAACGAGGTGATGGGCGGCGACGGTCGGGTGACGATGCTGTTCACACGATTCGTGAACGACTCGCTGCCAGGCATCGTCGGGTACGTGTCGGCCTGCAACTTTTACCCGAAGGGCACGTTCGCGGCGAGCAACGAAGACGACATTTTCTACGCGCGCGTCGCCAATGCGAGTGAGGCGCCTGCCGCCTGGCGTCGCTCGCTCCGTGGCACCGTGATCCACGAGAGCAAGCACTTGGCGTCATTCGCCACGCGATTCGTGAACGGCACCCCGTTTGAAGATTCGTGGTTGGAAGAGAGCCTTGGCCGAATGGCGGAGGAGCTCTACTCCCGGACGTTTGCCGCTGGCGGAAGTTGGAAGGGCAACATCGGTTTTCAGACCACTGTTGGCTGCGAGCTCACGGCGTGCGACGACCGACCGCTCATGATGTGGAAGCACTTTTCGGTGCTGCATCAGTACATGCGTGGCGTGGACACCCTCACACCCATCGGTGCAGCGGCGAACGGCGACTTCACGTTTTACGCCAGCGGCTGGTCGCTCGTGCGCTGGGCCGCCGACCACTACGCGGGCGATGAGGCCGTATGGATCAAGGACATGGTGCGTGGGGGCCTGCTTACAGGGCTCAGCAACCTGTCGCAGCACACAGGACGTCCGGCGGGTGAGATGCTGGCCGATTGGGCATTGGCGAATGCGGTGGACGATATGGCCGGATTCATTCCGGCGCGTCGACAGTTGACGTTTCCGAGCTGGAACGTGGGGAACATCTTCGCGGGTTTGTCGGCCACGTTTCCGGGCGCGTTCGTGGCGAATCCCTTGCGGCCACGGGCCATGAGCTTTGGATCGTTCTCGCTGCCCGTGGCGAGGCTCCGGGCATTCAGCAGCAGCTATTTCAGCTTCGAGGGGCCCCAGGCCGGAAGCCAATTGCTGGAGCTGCGTGGAGAGAATGGCAACGCGGTTCCGCCGCCGAGTTTGCGGGTTGCGGTGGTGCGGGTGGAGTAGTCTTCTTGCTGCGGCCGTAATAACGCCGGGTTACTCTCCGTTCACCGACGCCACTCCAATCTTGACCACGACCGCCCAGACTCTCCCGAAACCAACTGCCGTGGGCTCCGAACTTTCGGTTATCGTTCCCACGTTCAAAGAAGTCCTCAATGTTGTGCCGTTGCTGGACCGACTCGCCGAAGCGCTGGAAACGATCGAGTATGAAGTCATATTCGTCGACGACGATTCACCTGATGGCACGGCATCCCGGGCGAAGTCGTTGGCGCGTGATTCCCACCGCGTTCGCTGCGTGCATCGAATTGGCCGTCGGGGACTGTCCAGTGCGGTGGTTGAAGGCATTCTTTCATCAAGTGCGCCATACGTGGCGGTGATTGATGGGGATATGCAGCACGACGAGCGCATTCTGGCTGATATGCTGCGGATTCTCAACGCGAATACGGCAGATCTCGTGGTAGGCTCCAGGTATGCCGACGGCGGCAGTATCGGCGACTGGACTGCGTCGAGGGCCTGGATGAGCGCGTTCGCTGGTCGCCTGAGTCGTCTGATTCTGAAGGGTCAGAGTCTCAAGGATCCGATGAGTGGATACTTCATGACCCGCCGGGAGCTGTTCGACCAGGCGGTTCCCCATCTCTCCGCCGAAGGATTCAAGATCCTGCTCGACTTCGTAGCGTCCAGTCCCACGCGGCTGCGGATCACCGAGGTCCCTTATGAATTCAGGAATCGGATCCACGGCGAGAGCAAGCTCGATAGCCTGGTGCTGTGGGAGTACGGGATTCTCCTGATTGACAAGATGTTCGGCCATCTCATTCCGGCGCGATTTGTACTGTTCGGACTGGTCGGCGCCACGGGCGTGATTATTCATTTTTCGGTACTCACCGCTCTCCTCAAAGGCATTGACGTGCCCTTCGCAGCCGCGCAGGCTGGGGCCACATTGGTGGCCATGACGACAAACTTTGAGCTGAATAACCTGCTG
>JANOKE010000070.1:0-3598 GCA_031419135.1 Gemmatimonadaceae bacterium | reverse complement strand
TGCCAAGTTCGCGAAGTTTGGGTACATGGCATCGGCCGTGGTCGGATTTTTCGGCGCGCACCAGCTATACGAGGCGGCCGAGCATGGCGGTGAACTCGTGTATTCGTACGCGGGCGGGCCGGGTCTCCGAACCGGCAACCCAGAGGATGTCGATCGGCTCTTGCTGGCCGGTCTGTACAATCAGTCGCAGGCTGATCGCAAGGCGGGTCGAAGCGTCGAGTCGGCGCGGTTGGTGAATGAGATGACCGTACGGTTTCCGAATGACACCACCATCAGGTTCCTTCACGTCGAGTCGTTGCTGCTGGATACCAGGGACAATGTGGCGGCATTGGCGGCGGTGCAGGCGGTTGGCGTGGACACAGCCAACGCGCGGCTCCGAACGCGAAAAGCCAGCCTGACCGCTGACATATTCCTGGCGATGGGTCAACCGGATAGCGCGAGGGCAGTGCTAACGCCCCTCGTGGCAGCATTTCCAACGAACACGCGCCTCAAGGCGCAGCTCGATTCCATCAAATGAACGGGCCGCATACAGTTGCTTCGCCGCACGCGATGGATCGTTCGAACTCGCCCTGCGCGATGGATTCCACCAAGCAGGATTCGGCGGTCGATCGGAGCGGTGGTGAAAGCGGCGCGGTGATGTGATTGAACCGAGCGGCATGGGGCAAGGCGGCGACGCTGCTACTTGTGCCGGGCAAGCGCTTCGTCAAGCATCTTGACAGGTGCGCAAGAGCCTCCTACTTCGGATCCACACTCCGGTATGCCGCCACTACCGCCCGCTCACCCTCGACACCCGGCCGCGCATTGCCATGCTCCATGCCCACGATACCGGTGAATCCCCGCGTCTTCAGGTGCGCGAAGACGTTGGCGAAGTTGATCTCGCCGGTCGTGGGTTCCTTGCGGCCCGGATTGTCACCCACCTGCACGTATGCCACTTCGCTCCACGCCTGATCGAAATTGGGGATCAGATTCCCCTCCGTGATCTGCTGGTGATAGATATCAAAGAGGATCTTGCACGACGGTGAGTTCACCGCGCGGCAAATTTGAAACGCTTGCGGAATACGTGTGAGAAAGAGGCTGGGATGATCGCGGCGATTCAGCGGTTCGAGCACCATCACGATGCCGTGCGGTTCGAGTCGCTTCGCGGCCGCACGGAGAATTTCCACCGCGTGTGCCGT
This sequence comes from Gemmatimonadaceae bacterium, assembly GCA_031419135.1. Lineage (GTDB taxonomy): Bacteria > Gemmatimonadota > Gemmatimonadetes > Gemmatimonadales > Gemmatimonadaceae > Gemmatimonas. The sequence continues at coordinate 2,423 of JANOKE010000070.1, read as the reverse complement.
CTGGTATTCGGGTTCCAGTTTCGGTGCCACGGTGCCCATCACCACGGTCGCCCACTTGGCCCCGACGCGCTTCGCCACGTCGATAGACGCGTCCACGTCTTTCAGGAATGACTCGCGAAATGACGTCTCACCGGCGGCGAACGTCGTCGTCCAGGCCGTGTCGGGGTTGAGCACGAACACGCCCATGCGCATCCCAAGTCGTGCCAGCTCAGCGCCAATCCGTTCCTGATCCGCCACCGGCCGCCCGCGCATGTTGTTGTCTTCGAGCGAACGGAACCCCTGGTTGTGCATCCATCGCAACTGCTCGATCACATCAGCGCCCGCACTCTCGCGGAACATGCCGAAGTGCGGCGCGTAGTCCAGGGCGAAGGGCACAGAGGTGTTGGAGCGGTGGGGCGCGCCTATCCCGATCCCGGCCAGCGAGAACGCGGCGGTCGCTCCGGTCCGTACGAATTCGCGTCGTTCCATGATCACCAGCCCTCGCTGAACGTGCGCTGCAAGGTGGTCTCACCCGGCGTTGGCACCGCCGGGGTGTCGAGTGGCCCCAGCGCGAACTCAGGTGGAAGGATCGACAGGTTGGACTTCATCAAGTCATCCCACGAGATGGCCTGTCCGGTATACGCCGCCTCACGACCGAGGATCGCGGTGAGGTTGCTTTCCACAACCTGCCGACCTTCGTTGAGCGGTTTCCCGGCACGAATGCTGGCGACGAGATTGCGATGCTCCTCCACATACGGGTTCATACTCTCCATGCGCGCGTGTTTCCACGCCTTGCGGCCTTCAATCGTGTCGTACGCGTTGCTGCGGCCGAGCGTGCCCTGGAACGCCTCGCCCACGTTGCTGGCAGTGCCGTCTTGCTGGCGGCACATGGACAGAATGTGTCGACCATCGCTGTACTCGAAATCGACGGCAAAGTGATCGAAACCGTGTCCGTACAGGGGATCGGTGCGCGTTTGCCGACCGCCCATCGCCACTGCCCGCACGGGATGACCACGCATCACCCAATTGGCCACGTCGATATTGTGCACGTGCTGCTCAACGATATGGTCGCCCGATGCCCAGGCGTAGTACAACCAGTTGCGCAGCTGAAACTCCGTGTCGCTCCATTCCGGCTTGCGTGCATGACTCCAGAGTCCGCCCTGGTTCCAGTACACCTGTCCGCTGACCACGTCGCCAATCGCCCCGTCGTGAATGCGGCGAATGGTTTCGACATACCGCGGATCATGACGACGCTGGGTGCCCGCTACGATGGCGAGTCCCTTCGTTTTCGCGACGTCGGCGGCGGCGATTGCCGCGAGCGCGGTCTTCACATCAACGGCCACCGGCTTCTCGGTGAAGATGTGTTTCCCTGCATTCACTGCTGCCGTCAGATGCTGTGCGCGAAAGCCCGGTGGCGTGGCGAGGATCACGAGGTCGCAATCGGTGGCGAGCACCTGGGTGAACGCATCGAATCCGGTGAAGCAGTGATCGGGCGTGACCTTGTAGGCTGCGGCGAAGCGCGCGTCCTCGGTGACCGTCTTTGCGAAACTCGCTCGCGCCGATGCCATACGGTCGGGGAAGAGATCGCCGAGCGCGGTGATCAATACGTTGTCGCTGGCGCGTACGGCGTCGCGCGCCGCGCCTGAGCCGCGCCCGCCGCACCCGATAACTCCAATGCGAATGGGGTCGGCGGTGTGACGTCCGATGGCAAACGCGCGCCGTGGGATGGCCAATGATGCGAGTGCAAGACTCGATGCTTCGACGAAAGTGCGGCGGGACACGGTCATGGGATCCTCACGAGGCGGACACCTGCAAATGGACCATCGGAAAGCCACCAACGACTCTTGGGGTCTTGTGGGTCAGTCTGGTTCCAATTGGGTTGCTGCCGCTCTCGAGTCGTGGTGGAGAGCGAGTCGAGTGGTGTACGGTACGAGCCACCACGAATCCACGGCGTACCGTCGATACCGGTGACCCATTCACCGGCATTGCCAAGCAAATCATGAAGGCCGAGTCGGTCGGCATCGCGCGTGGCACCGGCGTGTGTGGCACCGTCAGCATTGGCTGCGTTCCAGGTGATTCTTTGACGCGCCGTCGCATCGAGATCGGCAAGCGCAACATCGGCGGCGCGCTGCCACTGCGCGTCCGTGGCGACGGCGTAGCGGCGGCCGGTCTTCTCCGAAAGCCATGCGGCGAATTGCACGGCCGCCGTGTGCGTAAGCGAAATTGCCGGCCAGCCGCGGTGCCCGAATCCCCGATCGGGCGCGCCGTAGGGTCTGGACGGTCGAGTGGTCGCGTCCACGCCTGTGCGGTTCTCGCGCGGCACGTCGAGCCGCAGGTAAAACACGTCATACAATTCCCACGGCACTTCCGTGACGCCGATCAGGAACGGCTCGACCGCCACGCGCACCGGCCCATTGGCGCCGGGCACCGTGACCTCCCCGCCC
>JANOKE010000069.1:0-1308 GCA_031419135.1 Gemmatimonadaceae bacterium | reverse complement strand
GGCGGACGTGCTCGATCGCGAGCGGGCGCAGGGAAGAGTGCGCGGACCGCTGCACGGAATTCCCGTCGCGCTCAAGGACAACATTCACACAACCAACATGCGCACCACCGGTGGTGCGTTGGCCTTCAAGGATCTTGTACCACCGTACGAGGCGACGCTCACCAGGAATCTGAAAGACGCGGGTGCGATCATTATCGCGAAGACGGTGATGACCGAGCTCGCGAATTGGGTGGCCGGGAGCCCGACGCCGATGCCCGGCAACTACAGTGCGGTGGGTGGCTATGGCATGAACCCGTACGATCCGCGTCCCGATCCGCGGCCCGGTTTCAGCGATGGACGCCCGTCGATGAACACGGGCGGGTCGAGTTCCGGCATTGGCACGGCGGCCAGCTTCTGGGCGGCGAACGTCGGCACCGAGACGTCAGGCTCGGTGCTCAGTCCGTCCAACCAGAATATGATTGTTGGCATCAAGCCCACCCTCGGTCGCATCAGTCGCTACGGTGTCATTCCCATCACGGCCGACCAGGACACACCGGGCCCGATGGCGCGCACGGTCGAAGACGCGGCCATCATGCTGGGCGCGCTGGAGAGCGCGGCGCCCGACCCGAATGATGCGGCGACCAGAACGTGCATCCCGCCCGCCAATCGCGACTACCGGCCGTTTCTCAAGCGCGATGGACTGAAAGGCGCGCGCATTGGCGTGCCACGCGCGTTTTTCTACGAGGCGTTCACCATACCAGGCACGAGCACGCCACGCGGCGGGATCAGTGCCGCGCAAACGGCGGTGATCAACGACGCGATCGCGGCGCTCAAGCAGGAAGGTGCAACCATCGTGGACCCGGCGAACATTCCCAGTGTGGTGACGGCCGACACCACGCGGAACTTCCTGTTGTGGAACACGTGCGGCGGCGTGGACGATCGCAAGGGTCGCAATGCAAACTGCTCAACTGATTTCACGTACGGCATGAAGCGCGACTTCATCGCGTGGCTCGCCTCACTGGGAAACGCGGCGCCGTTCAAGACGCTGTCGGAGCTGCGCTGGTTCAACCTTGCCCATGCGCCGCGTGGCGCGATCAGGTACGGCCAGTCGTTGCTGGACATTTCCGACGAGATGGACCTGGTGACGGACAAGGCGAAGTACGACGCCGACCGCGCCAAGGACATCGATCTGGGCGGCACGCACGGCATTGACGACGTGATGAAGGCCGAACGACTCGACGCGCTGCTGTTTCCCGGCGCCAGCGGCGCGTCGATCTCGGCCAAACCCGGTTACCCCACGGTGGTCGTGCCATTCGGGCGGATTCCCAA
>JANOKE010000068.1:0-11576 GCA_031419135.1 Gemmatimonadaceae bacterium | reverse complement strand
GGAGTACTTCGACGCGTTCTACGCCACGATTGCCGATCCGAAGGAAATAGACCGTCGCATTCTCCGCGATTGCCGCAACCCACGGTGAACGAACAGCGCGATGCGGTGGCGCAGCGGTTGTCGGAGCAGTTTGCGGCGGACCGTCTGAGTCTTGATGAACTCGAACGGCGACTCGATCTTGTGTATCAGGCGAAGTCGCCCGCCGAGTTGGCGGCGCTGACTGCCGATCTGCCGGCCCCGATGGCGATGGCATCGCCCGCCGTTCGCGGCTCACACGGTGTGGTCACGCGGAGCATCCGCACCGTGCTGGGTAATGCGGTGCGCAGCGGGGCCATGGAGCTGTCGCCGCGTTTGGAAGTGCGGGCTGTGCTGGGCAACATTGAACTCGACTTGCGGGACGCGTCGTTCGGTCCGTTTACCGAGATCTCGATTCGTTCGGTGCTGGGCAACGTGGAGATCACGTTGCCGGTTGGTGTGCGGGTGGAGAACGACGGCAACGGATTTCTCGGATCGTTCGAGTGTCACGTCGCACCCGGCGCCATGCCGATGGTTGGCACCGCGCCCGTGGTGCGACTCACGGGTCGCGCAGTGTTGGGGAACGTCGAAGTGTACGCGGTGCCGGGCATGGAGCAGCCGGGAGCGCATCGGGCGCTGAAGAAATAAGACGGGAGACGGGAGACGGGAGAACTCTAGACGGGAGACGGGAGTACGGAGTCAGACGCCCCACTGTTTGTTCACTTCCCAACCGCGATAGGGGAGGTGGGCGAGGGAGCGGTGATCGAGGAAGAAGCGATGATTCGGCCCTTCCTCGGCCGAGGCTTCGAAGGACAGCAGTTTCGTCCCCTCGCGTTCGGGACAGCGCCACGCCGATTCGATCTTGACGAAGTGCGTGTTGTGGTGCGTTTCGAATCCGCCCGGGGCGCCCCACTCCGCCAGTTCAAGCCGATGCTTTCCGCCCGTGGCCGGGGCGAGGCTTTCCACCAGGGCGATATGCTTGTACACCTTCTTGCTTCCCTTGCGCGGCGGCCCATACGTGACGACCACCGTGCCTTGCGTGATCTCCCCAATTGATGCAATGGGCTTGAGAGGAACGCAATTGCGCGTCGCCTCCACGCTCGGCACACTCTTCGGAATGGCGCCCGATCCGTACCCACAGAGGTACGATCGAACCGATATCGATGGGGAGATGCCAAGCCAGTTCCCGACAAACGCATTGCAGTCGGAACCGAACCACTTGACGGCGTACCCACCCGCCGAGATCGGGTGTTTCACAAACCCGAACGCGACTGCGAGACGCACCGTATCGAACATTTCGTGTGGGCTTCCGCGACCGGCGTAGCTGCGGCGAATGCTGTATCGGCAGAACTCCTCGGATGCGGGAATCCCGTAGCCGGCGGGCACCGAGAAAAGACTGGGCACCGCGCTGCCGGAGCTGTCCTTGCGCGCCTTCGCGATAGCGCTGAGCAGGTAGCCGCGCTCCCTGACACCATCGGCAGGTTCCCCCGAGATGTATCGCCGGATATCGGCGTACCCAAGGATTCGGAGCGGCAGGTCGCTCATGAACAGCGAGTGGTACATGCTCAGGTACTGCAGCGGTCCGACCATCGTCTCCTCCGTTGCCTGTATCTCGTCTCCCGTCTCCCGTCTCCCGTCTCCCGTCTCCCGTCTCCCGTCTCCCGTCTCCCGTCTCCCGTCTCCCGTCTCCCGTCTCCCGTCTACCCGCCCAATGTCGCCATGTCAATCACGAACCGATAGCGCACATCGCTCCTGAGCATCCGTTCGTAGGCGTCGTTCACCTGATCGGCGCGAATCAGCTCGATGTCCGAGGCAATGCCATGCTGCGCACAGAAGTCCAGCATCTCCTGTGTCTCGGCGATTCCACCAATCAGCGAACCGGCGAGGGTGCGCCGCTTCATAACCAGCGGTGATGGGCGCAGCGCCGGGTGCGGCTCGGGCGAGAGTCCCACCAGCACCAGGGCGCCGTCCAAACGCAGCAAGCGCAATTCGCCCTCGAGATCGTGCGCGGTGCCCACCGTATCGATGATCAGATCGAGTGTGTTGCGCAGCGCTTTCATAGCCACGCGGTTAGTGGACAGCGCGACGTCGTGCGCGCCCAGCCGCGAGGCGTCAGCGGCCTTGCCGGGAGACGTGGTGAGCACCACCACGTGAGCACCGAGTGCACGGGCAATCTTCACCGCCATGTGTCCCAGGCCGCCGATACCGACAACGGCGACCCGTTTGCCAGGACCCGCGTTCCAGTGCTTGAGTGGCGAGTAGGTCGTAATCCCGGCGCACAGCAGCGGAGCCGCAGAGGCCGGGTCGAGTCCGTCGGGGATCGCCAAGACAAAGCGTTCGTCTACTACGATCGCGGTCGAGTAACCTCCTTGCGTTGGTTTGCCGGTTTGCTTTTCGATTCCGTCGTAGGTATTCGTCATGCCGACTTCGCAGTACTGCTCGAGACCCCGAGCACAGCTGGAGCACTGTTGGCAACTGTCCACCATGCAACCCACTCCCACCAGATCGCCCGTCTTGTATCGCGTAACCTCGGCACCAATGGCCACCACGCGACCCACGATCTCGTGACCGGGAACAAGTGGGTACGTGACAGGACTCCATTCGCCGCGAACCGTGTGGAGATCGGAATGGCAGATCCCGCAGTACAGGATTTCGATCTGCACGTCACGCCCACCCGGATCGCGCCGGTCAAATTGCCAGAGTGCCAGCGGGGCGGAGGCGTCAAAGGCGGCGTAGCCGCGTGCGGGGATGGACATGGAGTTAAACGTCGCGAGGGGGACAGCCGTTTGACAGTCAGGCCTCCTCAGCTCCTTCTACGCTCCGATTCATGCCTCCCTCCCGATTCACCTCGCTCGTTCGCGGTCTCACGCTCGCGCTGGCGTCCACGGCAGTGTCTACCGTGGCGGGCGCGCAGACGCTCGATTCCATCTCCGCAGCCGGTATGCGCTGGCGCGCGGTTGGTCCGGCCAACTTCATGGGACGCCTGTCCGACGTGGCGGGCATCCCTGGCCCCTCCAAGACCCTGTTCGTTGCCGCAGCAGCAGGCGGTATCTGGAAGTCCACCAACAACGGCGTCACCTGGCGTCCAGTTTTCGATGACAAGCGGGTGATCTCGATGGGTATGCTGGCCATCGCACCGACGGATACGCAGCAGGTGTGGGCCGGTACCGGCGAGCCCAACTCGCGCAACTCCATCGAACCGGGTGGCGGCATATACAAGTCCACCGACGGTGGTATCACATGGACGCTCAAGGGGCTGGAGAAGACCGAAGCCATCGGTCGTGTGGTGGTGCATCCCACCAATCCGAACACGGTGTTTGTGGCGGCGCTGGGCGCGACGTGGCGCAGTAACCCCGAGCGCGGACTGTACCGAACGACCGACGGCGGCACCACGTGGCAGATGGTGAAGTTCGTGAGCGACAAGGCCGGCTTCATTGACGTGGCCATAAATCAGAAAGATCCGAATATCCTGTTCGCGTCAAGCTGGGAGCGGCTGCGCACGCCGTACTCGCTGAAGAGCGGTGGTCCAGGTTCGGCGCTGTGGAAGAGCACCGATGGTGGCACGACGTGGACCGAAGTGAAAGGCGGCGGTTGGCCCGATGGCCTCAAGGGTCGCATCAACCTTGACATCAATCGCGCCAATCCCAACGTGATCTACGCGATGGTCGAAGGCACCGGCCTCGATGCGAAGGGCAGCTACGAACCGTCGCGCACGCCGCGTGATAACGGACTGTGGCGTTCCACCGACGGCGGTGCGACGTGGACCAAGATGAACAGCATCAACGTGCGTCCGTTCTACTATTCGCAGGTGCGCTCCGATCCGAAGAATCCCGATCGCGTGTATTTCTCCAGTACCGACTTGCAGGTGTCCGATGACGGAGGCAAGACGTCTCGCAATGCGGCGCAGGGCGTGCACATCGATACGCACGGCGTGTGGATCGATCCGAATGACACCGAACGTTGGGTTATCGCCAACGACGGTGGCGTCGCGGTGACCTTCGACAAGGGCGGCAACTTCACACAGATGCAGAATCTGGCCATCGGGCAATTCTACGAAGTAGCCTACGACATGGCGGTGCCGTACAACATCTGCGGTGGGGCGCAGGACAACGGCACCTGGTGCGGCCCGAGCAGGCGCCGCGGTGGTGCAACCACGCTGGGCTACTGGTATACCATCGCCGGCGGCGACGGATTCTATGCCGCGATGGATCCCACCGATCCGAACATTGTGTACGCCGAATCACAGGGCGGCAACGCCTCGCGTCTCAATCTCAAGTCGGGCGAACGGCAGGCGTTTGTGAAGCCCAACTGGCAACCCAGGTATCGTGAGTGGGAGGATTCCATCGCTATTCTGCGCGGCGATCCGCTCGCACCGATCACGAGGGTGCAAACCGCCGCCATCGCTGCCCTGCGCACCAGGCAGAAGCAGGATTCGGTGGATCTCAATCTGCGCTACAACTGGAACTCGCCGTTCTTCATCTCGCCGCACAACCCGGCGGTGATCTACTTCGCCGGCAGCCGCGTGCTCAAGTCGGTCAAGCGCGGCGACGATCTGCAACTCATTTCACCGGATTTGTCAAAAAAGCTGGTGGCCAAAATCGATACGTCGGTGCGACTCACGGGCGGCATCACGATCGATGCGACCGGCGCCGAGACCTACGGAACGGTGGTGGCGCTGGAAGAGAGCCCGGCGCGTCCGGGACTGCTGTTTGCCGGTACCGATGACGGCAACGTGTGGAAGTCGGCGAATGACGGAGCCACATGGGAAGATCTTTCGCCCAAGCTGGCGCCGATGTTGCCGAACAACGGCGAAGTGACCGTTTCCCGGATCGAGGCATCGAAGTTCGATACCGAAACGTTCTATGTATCATTCGACAACCATCGCTGGGGCGACTTCAAGCCGTACCTGTTTGTCACCAACGACGGTGGCAGAACGTTCAAGTCGCTGGTGAACAATTTGCCCACCGGTGCTCCCGGTGACTACCTGCACGTGATTCGCGAAGACCCGCACAACCGCGACTTGCTGTTCGTGGGGTCGTCGTTGGGCGTGTATGCCTCGATCGATCGCGGCAAGTCGTGGGCAAAGTTCATGGCGAATCTGCCCAGTGTGCCGGTGTATGATCTGCAGATCCATCCCCGAGATCACGAGTTGATTGCGGCAACGCATGGTCGCTCGTTCTGGATCGTGGACATTGCACCGTTGGAACAGCTGACCACGACCACTGTGGCCAAGTCCGTGCATTTGTTTGAGCCGAAGCTGGCGTTTCAGTGGGGTGAATCCCCCACGCTGGGCGCGTCGGGCAATGGCAACGCGCAAGGTTTCTTTGCGACGCCCAATCCAACCTACGGCGCGTCTATTTCCTATCGGGTGACAGGCACCGGCGGTCAGGCGGCTCGCATCAGCATTGTCGATGCGCAAGGCGACACGTTGCAATCGCTCACCGGACCCGGCACCCCAGGGCTGCACACGGTAACGTGGGGCTACGGCGTGACGCCCAAGCCAACACCACGTGCGCCGCTCTCGCCCAGCGAGAAGCGGGACTCGATTCTGCGCGCGGTGCGCGGACCAGTGGTGCTCGATTCCCTGGCGAAGGCCAAGTACGACTCGGCTGCGATTGCGCAAGCGAAAGGGCTGCTCAATCCACCCGCCGGAGGAGCAGGAGCTGCCGGAGTTGGTGGTGGCGGCGGGGGTGGGGGTGGTGGTGGACGCGGTGGGGCGGTTTCGTGCGAACGTCCGCTCACTCAATGGGAGCCATTCTGTGCGCGTCCAGGTGAGGCGACGGCTGGACGAGGCGGTGGCGGCGGCGGCGGCGGGCGCGGCGGCGGTGCGCCATCGGCCGAAGTGCTCAAGATATTCCAGCTCATGGGCGTATCGGCGCCGGGCGGCGGCGGTCGTGGGGGCGGTGGAGGGGGCGGCTTCGGCGGTGGCGGCGCGCGCAACGCGACTACCGGCGACTACATGGTCATCCTGCAAATCGGTGGTACGGTGGTGAAGCAGAAGCTGCGCATTGAGAACATGGGCGCAGGGTCAACAAGTTCACCCTTTGGACCGACATTGTAGTTGAAGAAGGGAGACGGGAGAAGGGAGACGGAAGACATCCCGGCTGGAAGTCTCCGGTCTCCCTTCTTTCGTCTCCCTTCTATTTTCCCCCCCATGCACCAATACCAATATCAAGCCAGCGACGAAGCTGTGAGTGCCCTGCGCCGGTTGCGCAGCGCCTGGTCGCGTATTCACATCGCCGAAACTGCGGTGACCGTGGTGCTGGCTGATGGAACGGGCGTGTGTATTCAGGTGGAAGCGGCAGATATTGAAGATGCGTTTGAGGCGTTTCGACTGACGGCCACCATCGATCCGTCACCTATGGTGTACGGCGACGCCATGAGCGCCTTCGCTGAGCCGGGAAACGATATCGTGCTGTTCACCGGAGCCACGTGGAGCGAGCAAAACGCGCAGTCGCGTGACCCGATTGTGTCACAAACTGGCGTGATGAGCTTCAGCGGTCATCCGGGTCAGTTGTCCGATACGGCCGATATTGTGTGCATCACCACGGATGCGGTGGTCGTTGCGACGGCGGCGGGCGTGGGCATGCTCATTCGGACCGGACTCAAACCGTATTCGCTGGAGGTCGTCCACGATCCTGCCGTTGTTCGGACATTCCTGATTGAGCGCGGCTATGCCACCGAGAGTGGAACGGCGGGAGTGGTGAGTACCCCTCGGTAGTTTCCTGCTCCTATTTTGGCGCCCGCGTAAACAGCACGTAGTCCGCTATCGCCGCCTTCGATTTTCCGTCGGCTTTGGACAGATCCGCAATCGGAACGCCGGTCAACACCACGATCTTCGCCGACGGCACGCGCCGAGTCACTCGCGCCGCCGTGCCCAGTCCCCCGTCGCTGTGAAAGGCGCCGTCCACCTGATACACGAGGCGGCCCGGCCATCTGGTCATCGCATTGGCGATCGACTCCCCCATCGTTTCGTCTTTCACGCACTGCGCTTCGTAGAACAGGTCGGTCATCTTTGCCATCGCGGTCGCATCGCCCGCCGTTGGCGGTCCGCCGCCCGCGCTATGTCCAGTCATCGTTGCCGCGAACTTCGTGTAGTACGCATCTTTGGGACACTGGTTCTCGGCCGCCGCCCAGGCCCGCTCGACTCTGGCAATCGTATCAAGCACGGCGAGTCCTTTCTTGCCCACCGCGCTGGCAATGCGACGCGGCACATTGGCCGCGATCACGGGCCAGCCATGCACGCGTGCGAGTTCGACCATCGGCCGATAGTCGGTGGTGTAGCGATCCCACGGCCGAGCACCATCGAGGAAGTTCTTTTCGGAGATGTTTCCGGCGAGATACTGATCGAGCAGCGGTTGCACATCGCGCTCGAACATCTCGAGCGTCACGATTACCTCGCCGCGTCGCGCACCGATTGCCGCCAGTACCGCCGCTTCGGCGGAGTGGGTGGCGGGATCGTCATGCTGTTCACCGAAAAACACCACGTCTGCCCTGGACGCGGCGTCGATGAATTGGTTGAAGCTGATGAAACGTGCGGCTTTGCTGTCGTACACGCGGAGCGCAGCGGGCGAGGACAGTGCGGCGCCGGCCAGGACAACCGGAGTGCGACGGGCGGAGACGCAGGCCGTGCTGAACGCGAGCGTCGCCGTGAGCGCGCGCGTGACAAATTTGGTAGAGGGCATCACGCGAGGTTGATGGCGATGAGAAGGGCGAACGCGATTCGCTTCAAAGGTGCACTGGCTGCGCAACCGGCACAATCCGACGAATGAAGCGGCGCAGGCCGCGTGTCGTGGTCATCACCAGGAGATCGAGCGCGCAGTAGAAGGCCCCCGCCGCGACAGGCGGATTAAGCGTAACCATTCCCGTACCGCCCACCTGCGTGTTCCAGTGCCAGTTGCCCAGCCATGTGCCGTAGAGTTCCATGGCCAGCGCCAGTATGAACATCGTGGTGTACAGTTTTCGCTCGCGGCCCCATAGCACGCTGGCCAGGAACACCGCGACCAACAGTGCGCTGAACGTATCACGTCCGCTCAACGCGAGAACGCCCACCACGAGCGCGGCAGCAACGGCGACCACGCGTACGGTCATGGCGGAAAGGCGCGGCGCGATGCACAACCCCAGCAGAAACAACAGCACATGGCCGGGCGGAACGAACAGCGGCAGGTTGCCAAGTCGGTAGTCGTACACACGCCAGACCAGCGACAACAGCACCTCACCGATGCTTGCGTAGGCGAGGCAAAGCAGCATCATCGTGCGGCCGGCGCCATCCACGCTGCGCAGAATCCACAGAAACGAGAGGCAGGTTGCGGCGACGACCAGTGGCTGCCCCCACCGTCCACCGAGTTGATCGACCAGCAAACCGGTGGAAATAAGCGCGGGGACCAGCAGCAGGATGCGGCCGGCGGGAAGGGCGGGGAGGCTGGTGTTCGCCGTTACCTGGCCCCCCTGAGATACTCTACTGCCAAACCCGCCATCGCTTTCACACCAGTTGGCAACGCTGCTTCGTCCACGAAAAATAACGGCGAATGATTGGCCGGTACGGTGCGCCAATCCTGATTCTTCGGTGTCACGCCGAGATTGAAGAACAGGCCCGGTACCCGGTTCTGATAGAACGAGAAATCTTCCGACGCCGTCCACAGTCCTGGCACGATGAGCCCCGCCGACCCCGCCGCCCATTGCAGCGTTGGCGTGGCGCGCGTGGTGAGCGCGCTGTCATTGCGCGTCACCAGATACCCGCTGTCGATCTGCACGCGCGCCGTGGCGCCGGAACCCATCGCAATGTGTTGCGCGGTTGCTGTTACGCGCTTGAAGATTTCGGCGCGCACCTTCATGTCGAATGTGCGAATGCTGCCCAGCATCACCACGCTGTCCGGGATGATGTTGCTGCGCACGCCGCCCTGAAAGGCACCCACGGTAATGATGGCCGGCAATTGACTGATGTCGACCTGGCGGCTGACGATGGTCTGCAATCCCGTCACGATTTGCGCGCCAACAACAATCGGATCGACGCCGCCCCACGGTGCGGCGCCGTGCGTCTGACGTCCACGCACAATGATGGTAAAGCTGTTCGACGCCGCCATAACCGGTCCCGGCCGCGCGGTGAGTTGACCCAGCGGTCCGGGCCCGACATGCAGACCGAACACCGCGTCCACCTTGGGATTCTCCAGCACGCCGTCGCGAATCATCAGCTCGGCGCCACCACCACCGTTGGCGAGTCCTTCCTCAGCAGGCTGAAAGATGAACTTCACCGAGCCCGCCAGTTGGCTCTTCATGCCGACGAGCACTTCCGCAGCGCCCAACAGCATGGCCACATGTGAATCGTGTCCGCAGGCATGCATGATGCCCACAGGCGCGCCGCGATACGTGCCTTTCGCTTTGGACTTGAAGGGCAGGTCGGTGAGTTCTTCCACCGGCAGTCCGTCCATGTCGGCGCGCAGCGCCACAACGGGTCCGGGCTTGTCGCCCTTCAGCAGTCCCACCACTCCGTGACCACCCACGTCGGTGCGCACCTCGATGCCCATGGCCTTCAGTTGTTCGGCGACCAGCTTTGATGTGCGTACTTCCTCGCCCGAGAGTTCCGGATGTTCGTGGATATCGCGACGCCACCCAATGACCTTTGGCATGACGGTTGCGACGCGACGCTCGATCTCGGCGTTGAGCGGCGACACTTTGGTGGTGGGCGACTGCGCGCGCACCGTCGCAAACGCGACCAGCGTCAACGTGGCGGAAGCAAGACGGGCAAGACGAAGGGACATGGGCAGGCTTTCCGGGTTGGTAGCGTGGACTGGCCGAGGCGCGCGTACGGCTGAATAATGTGGTGATCGGGGGCGAAGAGATATCCCACTTTCTGAATACGCACTATGTCAACTTTGGCCCGTACGGCCGATCGTGATGCGCTGATCGCGCGCGTTGAACGCCTCTCACCCGATGCGAGTGCTGTCTGGGGGCGCATGAACGCGGCACAGATGCTGGCGCACTGCGCAGACGCCCTGCGCATGGGGCTTGGAGACTTGGCCGTCAAGCCCAAGCACGCGACCATTCCGCGAATGGCGCTGGTCAAATGGTTGTTCCTGAATGTGCTGCCATTTCCCAAGGGCGCGCCAACGGCGAAAGAACTGATCAGTCGCGCGCCAGAGACCTGGGAGGTCGAGCGGTCGCAGTTGATCGAACTGATGAAACGCGCCGGTGGCGACGAGTCGCGGTCAGTGACCGCTGAGCATCCGCTGTTTGGCCCGCTGACCCGCGCCCAGTGGGGGCAATTGGCGTGGAAACATCTGGATCATCACCTGCGGCAATTCGGCGCGTAGCAACGTGGACAGGCGTGTCACGATCCTGCGGCGTTGGGGCGCCCGATCAGCGTGCGTGCTGCCACCCCCGGTTACCGCGCCCTGAAATATGTGCGGCGCAATCGCGTCCGTATCGCTGTTGTGAGCACGATTGGTGTGTTCGCGCTCGGGCTCGCGCTCACCTATACCTGGCGCATTCGGGTGGAACGCGACCGCGCCTTGCTCGCGGTGTCCAAAGCCGGCCAGAGCGAAGAGTTCATTCGGCGCTTTTTCCAGGGATGGAATCCCGGTGGTGCCGATCGTCGACTGGTCTCGGTTGATGCGCAGTTGGACCTGGCAACGCGTCGTGCGGAACGCGAGCTTGTAGCCACGCCCGACATGCAGGCCAGTTTGTTCAGTTTGCTGGGCAGCCTGTACACCGATCTCGGACGCTATGGGATGGCGGACACCCTGCTGTCGCGTTCACTCCTACTGCAGCGCACGCTTGGAGTTGGTGACCGACCCGATGTCGCGGCCACGCGTTCGCGACAGGGATTCCTCTATCTCGCCATCGGTCGCTATCAAGACGCGGAGTCTGCCTTCCAAGACGCCCTTCGCGTGAATCGTGTGCTCTTTGGCAGCAGGCACGCGGAGAGTATTCGGGCGCAACTTGATCTGGCGCTGTTGATGGCGACGGTTGATCGCTGGCCCGCCGCCGAGCGGGAGCTGCGCGCCGTGCTGGATGCCGATGCGAATGAGTCGCGAGCCGCCTCGCTGTTGCGGGCCGAAGCGACATCACGACTGGGATACGCGCTGTATCAATTGGGTCGGTTTGACGAGGCACGCGCAACACTGGAGGCGGCGCTCGACGCGCAGCGACGCGAGTTCGGAACGATGAGCGGCATGACGCTCAACACCACCCGTTCGTTGGCGTCCGTTCTGCGCGACATGGGCCAGTTGGCTCGCGCCGATACGCTGTACCGCGAAGCACACCGCATTGCGGTGGCGCTGTATGGGCCGGAACACCTTGAGACCGATGTGGCGCTTCAGGTGTGGGCGATCCAGCGCCAACGCACCGGCGACCTGGTTGAGGCCGAGTTGATGGCGAGGGCTGGCCTCGCCCGCAGCGAGCGTCTGTTCAGTCGCCCCCGAGTCTGGCTCTGGCGGCAGTTGCTGGGCATGATCCTGCTTGATCTCGAGAAGTTCGATGAAGCTGAGCGCGTGATCCGGGAATCGCTGGTGGAGATTCCACAGTTGTATCCGAACGGACATCAGTCCACCAGCGATCTGCTG
>JANOKE010000067.1:0-1786 GCA_031419135.1 Gemmatimonadaceae bacterium | reverse complement strand
GGCCGATTTCTACACGCAAGTTCTCGGGCTACGTCTGATCAAGACCACCGTCAATTTCGACGACCCCGGCAGCTATCACCTGTACTTCGCCGACGAGACTGGGAACGCGGGTACGGTCGTGACATTCTTCGAATGGCCGCGCGCACCCAGGGGCCACCCGGGCATCGGTGGCACGCACCACGTTGCCCTGCGCGTCGCCCACGGTGATGCATTGCTTCGATGGAAGCGTCGACTGCAGGATCGTGGCATCGCGGTGAAAGGGCCGTACGACCGGCACTACTTCACATCCGTGTACTTTCGCGATCCCGATGGCGTGATCCTCGAGATCGCCACCGACGGTCCCGGCATGTCCGTCGATCAGGCAGATGACACGGGAACTGAACGAGCGCAACGCAAACCACCGCACCATCTCGTACGCGGGCACCGTGATGAGGTCGCAATCGCAACGCTCACCTGGCCCGAGCCGGTATCGGATATCGATGACGCGATGCGCCTGACACGCGGCATGCACCATCTCACTGCAATCACGGAAAATGTCGAACGCACCGACGAATTCCTGCGCGGTGTCCTCGGTCTCTCGCTGGTCAAGAAGACGGAGAACTTTGACGATCCGGGAACGCGTCACTGGTCGTGGGGGTCACCAGATGCGCGTCCCGGTTCGTTGGTGACGTATCTCGAGAAAGACCCGGCGAAGGAACGACGGGCACAGATGGGAACGGGGCAGGGTCATCACTACGCGCTGGCGGTGGCCGACGAACTCACGCAACTGGCCTATCGCGAAAAGTTGCTTGAGGCCAACCTGCCCGTTTCCGAGGTGATGGACCGCGTGTACTTCAAGAGCATCTATACGCGTGATCCCGACGGACACATTGTGGAGATCGCAACGATGGGGCCGGGCTTCCTGACTGACGAGTCGGCAGACACCGCCGGCACATCGCTGCAACTGCCATGGTGGCTGGAGTCGCATCGCGACGAAATCGCCGCGCACCTGGTGCCGCTCAGCGTCTCGCCCAGTGTCGCTCCTTCGGGCCGTGCGGTATGATGTCCCCGATGAACGCATCTTCAGATCCCCATGCGGAACTCCCATCACTCGTTGAGGGCGTGTCACTCGACCAGGCCGCGTTTGCACTCGTACTCGTGCATGGACGCGGTGGAACCGCCGAGGGCATGCTACCCATCGCCCGCACCGCCGGCGCCATCGACGCCGCACTCATTGCGCCGCGCGCCAAGGGTGGCACCTGGTATCCGAATCGATTCCTCGATGCGATGGCGTCGAATGAACCGTTCCTGACATCGGCGTTGACAGCGGTGCATCGCGCGATCCGCGACGTGAACGCGGCGGGTATTCCCACCGAACGCATCGTGCTGGTGGGATTCTCGCAGGGCGCCTGTCTCGCGCTGGAGTACGCCGCGCGAAATGCGCGCCGATATGGCGGTATCGCCGCGCTCTCCGGTGCCTTGATTGGCGATGAATACGACCAGCGCTACGATGCTGGCCACTTCGCCGACACGCCGATCCTGCTGGCCTGCGGTGACACGGATGGCCACATCCCCGAAACGCGCGTGCGCGCGTCGGCCGCGCTGCTCGCCGCGCAGGGCGCCGCCAGCGACCTCCGCATTTACCCCGGCGTCGAACACACCATCGTCGCCGACCAACTCGACGCACTGCGCGCCATGTGCGATGTGGTGCGCGGCCACGCGCTCGCCGAGTGACATCGCCGCGCCCGGTGAGCGAGCGGGCACTTCTGTTGCTGTTGGGGTGGGGCGCCGTGGCGCTGATCGCCGC
>JANOKE010000066.1:0-1565 GCA_031419135.1 Gemmatimonadaceae bacterium | reverse complement strand
TGCAGGCCACGCTCACGCCCGAGGAGTATCGGGCGTTCCAGCTGCACCTCATCCTGCATCCCGAGCTCGGCGACCGCATTCCTGGTACCGGCGGTCTGCGCAAGATTCGCTGGCGCGTGGCCGACCGTGGCAAACGCGGCGGCATCCGGGTGATTTACTTCTGGAAGTCGGCCGCTGATCAACTGTTCCTGCTCTTTCTCTATCCCAAGAACGTGCGGAGCGATCTCTCCGACAAGGAGTTGCGGACGCTGCGCGCCTTGATCACGGACGACTAACGAGGACGACCTATGCGCAAAGACCTCTTCAACGAACTCGTCGAAAGCGTGACGCAGATGAAGGCCATTCAAGCCGGGCGGCGGCGGCCGTCGCGCGTCACGCGCGCCGAGGATCTTGTGCGCACCGCGACGCCGGATGTGGCGACGTTGCGCGCCCGCTTCAAATTGAGCCAGGCCAAGTTCGCCACCTTGCTCGGCATCAGCGTCGATACACTGCAGAACTGGGAGCAAAATCGTCGCACCCCAGACGGGCCCGCCCAGGTCTTGCTGCGGGTGGCGGCTGCGCATCCGGAAGCCCTGCTTGCTGTCTCGCACTCAGCCCCGAGAAGTCGTACGCGCCGAACTGCCGCGTGATCTTTGCAGACGAGACGTCGCTGTGTTGCACTCTAACGTGCTGGCGTTCAGCTGCAGCGCTTCCATAAGATTGCGCGCAGCGCGCATTCCGAAATGCGCTGTCAGCAGCAACGCGTGTTAGGCTTCTCGCACAACGGGGCTCATATGCATCTCCACTCCGAGCGCGCGCAGAAGTTTCAGCACCGTGTCATAGCGTGGTTTGGCACCAGGGGCCAGTGCCTTGTAGAGACTTTCACGGCCGAGTCCTGTATCCTTCGCGAGCTGTGCCATGCCTCGTGCTTTCGCCACGTCTGCAATCGCTTGGAGAAAGAGATCGGGATGCTCACTCGCCAGCGCGACGTTGAGGTATTCGGCGATGACTTCCTCGCTATCGAGATAGTCTGCGGCGTCGAACGGGATCGGTTTCTTCATGGTTCGTTCTCCACGCGGGTGCGCAACAGCTTCGCCTTGCTGATATCTCGGCGTTGGGTCGACTTGTTCCCACCACACAGCAGCCAGTAGGTCACGGCGCCTTGTCGCCAGTAGTACACGCGATAGCCGGGCCCCGCATGAATTCGGAGCTCAAAGACGCCGTCGCCCACTGACGCCGAGTCGCCGAAGTGACCGAGTTCCGCTGCGCGGACGCGAGCAAGAATGCGCGCTTTCCCGATCGGATCTCGGAGGGCTCTCAGCCACTCATCGAACTCGGCGGTGCGAAAAAAGACGCCCATTCAACAATGTATCCGTATGGATACAGCGCGTCAAGCGCGGAAACCCGCTTTCGCAAGCCTAACGTGACGGTCTGCTGCAGCGCTTTCATAAACTGCGCGCGCAGCGCGCATTCCGCCATGCGCTGTCAGCAGCAGCGTGTGGTTAGAACGGACCTTGCCCCACCGCGAATCCCGCCGATGGGTGGAACGCTGAGCGAAGACCGACAAACTCGCGCCAGCCTTGAAG
>JANOKE010000065.1:0-8206 GCA_031419135.1 Gemmatimonadaceae bacterium | reverse complement strand
CCGGGCGCGCCAGCTGCACCACCGCGTCCACCACCCGGGGCGGCCGCAGCCGCGGCCTGCGGGGTAAACGTCTGTACTGCGGTGACGTTCACATTGCGTGAGAACGCGGCAAATCGGTCGACATAGGAGCGTGTCGCATCGACGGTGGCACGGGCACCGAGGGCCGTGTACTCCGGCACGCCGCCGGTGAACAGCCGGGTGACTTCGATAACCGACGCGCTGTCGATGCCATATGCTTCGACATTGAACGCGGCGAGAATTTTCGTGAGCGCAATCAGGTCGAAGGCCTTCTTGCCAGCAGTCGAAGTATCAGAGTTGACTTCGCTGTAGCTGGCTTCGCGCAGCAGTATGCGGTTATCACGACGCTCGAAGCGCACAAGGTTGTTGCCGCCCTGCGTGCCGCGAATGGCAATCTCGTCGGGGGTGGAGTTGAGCGTGCTGACAATCACGAAATCCTTGCCCAGTTCGCTGCGCGGAATTTCGAAGTACAGACGGCTGGCGATCTGATGAACCTTGAACACACCCGACTTCGTGATGGCGCGCGGCGTGATTACGGTGGCGTACGCCCGTGGCTGCGGATCCTGTGCGGCGGCGGCCGCGCCGCCCTGCGCGCCCTGATTACCGCCGCCACCGCCGCCTGGAGCGCCGCCGCCACGGCCGGCCGCATTTGCCGGCGCGGCCGCAGGAGCTGGGGTGGGAGCGGGAGTTGGCGGAGCGGACGTCTTGGCGCAGGCGATCAGCGCGAGTCCGGTCGCGACCAGAGAAAGCAGAGTGCGTCGCATGGAAGGGGACGAGGGGGAGTCGGTGGGTCGCGTGTGGTACGAACCTCACGCGTAGCCAAGAACTACGCGGCACCGGTCGGGTACGCTGACGTACGAACGGCAGAGGGATGAGCAGGCAAAGGGGTGAGAGTAGAGCGGTGAGCGGTGAGGGTAGAGCAAACACTCTATCCTCACCGCAGAGCAAACACTCTATCCTCACCGTTCACCGCTCTACTCTCACCCCTTTGCCTGCTCGGTCCTCGTGCCCTCAGCTCTCCGACTGACTAGCGCAACACTCTCACCGCCCAATCCGCCAACGTACCAAGAACTACTTTCCGCACCTTCGGATCCTTGAGCTGAGCATAGCCGCCAGGCAGTCCCGACGGGTCGTTCAAAAACAAGTGATTGGTTGCGGGGAATTTGCGAAGCGTCACGTCGCGATTGCCGCTGGAACGGAGCACCGTGTTGAGCGAGTCGGCTTGCTCAGGCGTTACCTGACGGTCGGTCTCGCCCTGCAACAGCAGCACCGGTTGTTTCACCTGTCGGATCGTTGCGAGCGGATTGTGCGACATGAAGAAGCCCATCCACGGACTGGCCTTGCTGATGGAGTCGAGGCCGGCCGGCACGGTTTTCCAGAAGGAGTCGCGCTGCGCGGCGGAGAGTCCTGGCGCGCTGTCGATCCCCTGCCGGTTCTGGAACATGAGCACTCGACGTCCGTCGTACGCGGGTCCGGCGAGCAACGCGATGCCTTTCAGCTTGGGATCGTTCACGGCAACCATAGGCGCGATGATGCCACCTTCGCTGTGTCCGGCCAGGGCAATGCGCGCCCCGTCTACGTCAGGACGTGCACGCAACCACGCGACAATGGAGCGCACATCGTCGGCAAAATCGGCACTGGTACTCTTCGCCGCGCTTTCGCGACCGCCCGAGTCACCCACGCCCCGATCGTCGAAGCGCAACACCGCAATGCCACGGCGTCCAAGCGTATCGGCGATCTGTCGAAAGATCTCGTACCCCGACACGATACCGATGCGACTGTCGCGCTCCTGCGGGCCGCTGCCGCTGATCGTGATCACCACCGCCATCTTCGACGTTCCCGCTGGCTTCGTGAGCGTGGCGGCAAGATCGTAGCCGCGCCCTGAAGGGATCTTCACATGCTCAGCGACATACGGCGCACCGACGGGCGCATCGTAATTGATGCGTCCTGCGGACGAGCTTACCGCGCCTGTGGCACGCACCACGCGCGCACCCTGACCGGGCAACAGAATCACGGCCGGCATGCCGTCCGGTGCGGACACGATGCGCATGTCCGACGTCGCCAGCTTGAAGATCGTGGTGTCACCGGACTGCGCGACCGTGGCGGCCAACGTCTGTGCGCCCGAGGTGAGGAACACACTGATTGTGCTGACCTTGCGTTGACGCGCCTGGGACGCCAGCAGTGCGGCGTGCAGCACCGACGCATTCACGAGCGCGAAAGCACCAGGTTTGGACGGGAGTGATTGCTTGACGCGCTGTGTGCCGCTGGCGAGGTCGATGTACGCGCTGTCGGCGCGCATCGCGATGGTGCCGGACTGGAGCGGCGTCGCATCCGCCGCCGCTCCCGGGGCAAAGATACGAAGCGTGAGCACGCCGGGCTCGGCGTTTTGCTGCGACTGTTGCCACTCCGTGCGTGGTTGTCCCTTGATTAACAGCACTCCGGTAGTCGTGGTGCCCGTGTGCACGATGGTCTCCACGCCGAGTGTGTCGCCGTTATCGCGGAGGTACACGTAGGTGATGGTCGTCTGCATCGCGGCGCCTTGCGCCTGCGCCGCGCGGGCCACCACAAGACCGGCAACGAGCGCTGCGATCGCGGCGATGAGGAGTGCCACGCCGAGGCCACGCACTCGGCGCAACGTCAAGAACAGCATATTAGGGAGGAGCGCGACGGGCGCCCGGGCATCATTCAGGTTTTCGAGTCGCCCGGCGCTGCATCGAGCAGACGCTCGACGGTCGGGTCGGTCGATACATCGGGTGTGGTGTGCTCATGCGACGCGCGCGGCGGTGGCTGGCGACCCGCCTGCTGCAGCGCGCGACGCAACAGAAACTCGATCTGCCCGTTCAGACTGCGCAGATCATCGTTCGACCAGCGATGGATCGCGTCGAGCAACTCGCGGTCCATACGCAGAAGGAAAGACTTTCGTTCAGTCATGAGACGAGGTGGCGGCAATGGCAGAATTACGAGTACAGCGTGCCGGTGTTCACCACTGGCTGTGCCGCGCGATCGGAGCAGAGCACCACCAGCAGATTGCTGACCATCGCGGCTTTACGTTCATCGTCGAGCGTGACGATGTTTTTCGCACTCAGGGCGTCGAGGGCCATCTCCACCATCCCCACGGCGCCTTCGACGATGGTCTGCCGCGCGGCGACGATGGCGCTGGCCTGTTGACGCTGCAGCATGGCGGCCGCGATTTCCTGCGCGTAGGCCAGGTGACTGATACGCGCCTCGATCACTTCCACACCGGCTTGCGCAAACCGCTCGCGCAGCGCCTCCTGCAAACCCTTGTTGACTTCAGTCTGATGCGTGCTGAGCGCAACGTCGTTCGATCCGTGCGAGTCGTACGGATGCGCCGACGCGAGTGTGCGGAGCGCGGATTCACTCTGCATGGCGACGTACTGTACGTAGTCGTTGACTTCGAACACGGCTTCAGCGGTGTCGATTACGCGCCAGACCACGATGGCGCCGATGTCGACGGGGTTCGATCGCAGATCGTTCACCTTGAGCTTGTTGGTCTCAAAATTCCGCACGCGCAATGACACCGATTTCTTGAGCATGAACGGATTGGTGAACCACAAGCCAGGGGTCTTGACGGTGCCTTTGTATTTGCCGAACAGGGTGAGCACTTTTCCCTCGTTCGGGGCGACGGTGAAGAGCCCGGGCAGGCAGAGCAGGCATACGATCATCAGGGCAACACCGCCGATGGCACTGACGGCAACGCTGTTGCGGGCGCCATTGATGATCAGAGCGATGCCGCCAGCAATGGCAGCGACGAGCAGGAGGGCCATCATGATTCCCGCTGCGGGGCGGGCTTCGACTTCGCGGAGCATGTGAATCCTCGGTGGAGAGGGTTGGTATCGATATGATATCACTGCGCTATCTCCTACGGTAGTGCTGCTCGGCGGGTTTCGCACTTGCTGCGGCGGGTGTGGTCCCGCGGCGAGAGGAGAGTTTTGAACTGACCGTTCGGATTTGTCAGGATTGCTTGCCGAGTTGCGGGGAATTCTGCATTGTCGCGCTTCGCGACTCATCCCGATTTGGAGACTGTCATCGTGTCAAACAATAGACTGCGTTTTGCCGTGTTCGTTGTCGTCGGAGTCGTTCCATTCGCCGCCGTTCTCGCTCAAGGCGCGGCCAAACCCACAGCGCGAATGCCCATTCCACGAGTCGTTGCGCCAGCGGTCGCGCCGCTTTCGGCGCCATTCGACAGCAGCGCGTTCGGTTCGATGCGATGGCGCGAGATCGGTCCGTACCGAGGCGGTCGAACGTCGGCGGTGGCCGGCAGCGTGGCTCGGCCGCGTGAGTATTGGATGGGGAGTGAAGGTGGTGGGGTCTTGAAGAGTATCGACGGCGGGCTCTCATGGTTGCCGATGAGCGACGCGTATTTCGGCGGAACGATTGGCGCAATCGCGGTGGCGTCGTCGAATCCGGATGTTGTGTACGTGGGAGGCGGTGAATTTCCGATTCGCGGCAATGTTTCGCACGGCGATGGAGTGTGGAAGACCATCGATGGCGGGAAGACGTGGACGAATATCGGACTCAACGACACGCGGCAGATCGCGAAGGTGCGTGTGCATCCCACCAATCCCGGCCTCGTCTACGTCGCCGCGCAGGGACACGTGTGGGGTCCCAATGCGGAACGTGGAATCTTCCGTTCGAAGGACGGCGGAAAGAACTGGCAGAAGGTGCTGTTCAAGGATGATTCGACCGGCGCAGCGGACCTGGCGATGGACCCGGGCAATCCGAGCGTGTTGTATGCTGGCTTCTGGCAGGCGCATCGCAAGCCATGGATGCTGGTATCGGGCGGCAAGGGTTCGGGGATGTTCAAGTCGACCGATGGCGGCGACACGTGGACGGAGCTGACGCGACGACCCGGTCTGCCGGTGGGGCTTTGGGGTAACATCGGCATCAGCGTGAGCGGCGCCAATCCGCGTCGGGTGTACGCGATCATTGAAGCCGATGAAGGCGGCGTATTCCGCTCTGAAGACGCCGGTGCCACCTGGGCGCGCGTGAATGATGAACGCAAGCTACGGCAGCGCGCGTGGTACTACACGAAGATTTACGCCGATCCAAAGAATGCCGATCTGGTGTACGCGAGCAATGTGAACTTCCAGGTGTCGAAGGACGGCGGCAGAACGTGGACGAACCTTAACCCGCCGCACGGAGATTCGCATGATGCGTGGATTGCTCCGGACAACAGCGATCGGTTAATCGAAGGCAATGATGGCGGTGCCACGGCGAGTACTGACGGCGGAAAGACGTGGACGGCACAGGATTTCGCGACCGCGCAATTCTATCATGTGACCACGACCAATCACTTTCCGTACAGGATTTGCGGGGCACAGCAGGACAACTCTACGCTGTGCGGCCCTTCGCGCGCCGCAGGTGGCATCACGCTCGACATGTGGATGGACGCGGGCGGCGGCGAAAGCGGTTTCATCGCTGCGCTCCCAACCGATCCGGACATCGTCTTTGCCGGCAGCTACGGTGGCTACCTCACCCGCAAGAACATGCGCACCGGACTCACGCGCGACATCAATCCGTGGCCGCTCAATCCCATGGGTCATTCGGCCATCGACGCGAAGTACCGCATGCAGTGGACGTTTCCGATCGTGGTGAGTCCGCACGATCCGAGAACCATCTATGTGGGCTCGAGCGTGGTGTTCAAGACCACCGATCAAGGCGACAGTTACACGACCGTCAGTCCTGATCTCACGCGCAATGATCCGCGTACACTGGGCCCGTCCGGTGGCGCGATCACGTTGGATCAGACGAGTGTCGAATATTACGGCACGGTGTTCGCACTGGCCGAGTCACCGGTTACGCGCGGTGTGCTGTGGGCGGGTACAGATGATGGCCTGGTGCAGCTGTCGCGCGACGCGGGCAAGACGTGGACGAATGTTACGCCGCCGCTGCTCCAGGAGCGCGAGTGGGCGCGCATTTCCATCATCGAAGCATCGCGCTTCAATGTGGGCACCGCGTATGTCGCGGCCAATCGATTCCAAATGGACGACCTGCAGCCGTATCTGTTCAAGACCACGGACTTTGGCAAGCGGTGGACGCGCATAGATGGCAGTGGACAGGCCAACGGTATTCCCGCGTCGGAGTTCACCCGCGTGATTCGCGAAGACGAGGTGCGGCAGGGGTTGTTGTTTGCCGGCACGGAGCGCGGCGTGTATGTCTCGCTTGACGATGGTGGCACCTGGGTCTCGTTGCGACGCAACCTGCCGATTGTGCCGGTGCACGATCTGGCGATCAAGGAAGGTGACCTGATTGCCGCGACGCACGGACGGTCGTTCTACGTGCTGGATGACCTGAGCGCCCTGCGACAGTTGAGTGCAAGTGTGCTCGCCTCGACGTCGCATCTGTTCACACCGCGCCCCACCTATCGCATCAACTGGGGCGGTGGATTTGGTGGCGGCAGCGATTCACCAGTGGGTGCCAATCCGCCGGCTGGTGCGATCGTGAACTACTGGCTCAGGCAGGCGCCGAAGAAGGTGACGATCGAATTCCGTGATTCCACGGGGCGTACGGTGCGCACGTTCTCGAGTGACACGGCGGGCGCCGGCACGGCGGCTGCGCCGCAAGGTCGACGCGGTGTTGCCAGCGACGCGAATCCAACGAATAAGGCGGGCATGAACACGTTTTCGTGGAATCTGCGTGAGGCCGACGCGACCCAGTTCGAGGGGATGATCTTCTGGGCCGGCAGCATCACTGGACCACTGACGCTTCCAGGAACCTACGCAGTGCGCTTGATCGTGGACGGTGCACCGGCGCAGGAATCAAAGGTTGTCGTGAAGAAGGACCCGCGCAGTGATGCGACGCCGGCCGATCTGGTGGCGCAATACAAACTGGCCATGCAGATCCGCGACCGGACCACCGATGCGAACGATGCGGTGCGCACGGTGCGATTTGTGCGTGACCAGACCGTCAAGCGGTCGAAAGAGGTTGGCGCCGATTCCGCCCGTTACGCCGCGCTGATCAAATCACTCGATACCCGTATTTCGGAGATCGAAGCGAAGATCTATCAGGTGAAAAATCGCAGTGGTCAGGATCCACTGAATTATCCCATTCGCGTGAACAACCAGATTGCCGCGCTGGCCGGTGTGGTGGGCAGCGCGGATGCCCGCCCGACGAAACAGAGTGTGCAGGTGTTCGACATCCTGACTAAGGAACTGGAGGGGTATCTGGTGGATCTTCGAGCCGCGTGGAAGGATTTGTTGCCGCCGATTGACGAGATCCTCAAGAAGCATGGACTCCCGGCGATCGAGGTGAAGCCGGGGGATGTGATGACACCGAAGACGAGCGCCTAGCCAGGACGTTGCAACGCGTCCGGTGACTGCCAGCTCCACCGTCGACTCTCATCCCGATCGATGGCGCATGCTCGGCCTGCTCGCGGTGGCCGAGCTGCTGGGCATGTCGCTGTGGTTCACCGGGAGCGCGGTTGGACCAACACTGGCGCGACTCTGGTCACTCTCGCCGTCTGAGGTTGGCTGGTTGACGACGGCCGTGCAGTTGGGATTTGTGTGCGGAACTGCCGTGAGCGCGTTGCTCAATGTGCCCGATGTGATGGCGTCGCGTCGACTGTTCGCGATCGCTGCGTTGGCTGGTGCCGCGGCCAACGCGCCACTGGCCATGACATCGTCATATGGAGTGGCCTTGGCGTCTCGATTCCTGGCCGGTATGTGCCTCGCTGGCGTGTATCCGCCCGCGATGAAGATGGCCGCCACCTGGTTTCGTGCTCGGCGCGGCGTTGCGGTTGGCACGATTGTGGGCGCACTCACGGTGGGAAAAGCGATGCCGTATCTCGCGCAGGCGATACCGGGGATCGGCGTCGCGGTGGTCACATGGAGCGCGTCGCTGAGTGCCGTGCTGGCGGCCATCGTGGTGTGGTTTGGCTATCGCGATGGCCCGTATGAATTTCCGTCACGTCCGTTTTCGTGGTTGCGCGTTCATGATGTGATGCGGGAACGACGTTGGCGTCTGGCAACCGGCGGTTATCTGGGGCACATGGCAGAACTGTATTCGTTCTGGACGTGGATTCCGGCGTTCCTCGCAGCGAGCGACGCCGCGCACGCTGCACGCACTGGCGGTGCGCCAAACATGCGTGTTGCGGCCGTGATCGGCTTTGGCGTCATTGCCGTGGGCGGTATTGGCTGCGTGTGGGGTGGTCTGGTGGCCGACCGCATTG
>JANOKE010000064.1:0-1525 GCA_031419135.1 Gemmatimonadaceae bacterium | reverse complement strand
CAGCGCGCCCGTTCGTGTGCACGTTGCGCGAGCTTACCGAGTGGTACGAGTTCGAGGCGAGCGCTGCCAAGGTCGCCGTGTCGCGCGCGGCGATGGCGGCGTTGGAGCGGGCGCGGGCCGCGCGGATTGCGACGGCGGTGAGCGGTGCGGGCATCGGCTGGGCGGGCACGAGGGCGGGCGTCACGGTAACTGCAAGCGCAATCCACCATGCGCAGCGGTGCACGAACACAGTGGTCGAGACCAGCGACGCGGCGCGCTGGAGCGCACCCGGCTTCCGCTTGCCGATAAGGGATGCCCGCATCGCCAGCCGACCTACTTTCGTCCAGCTATCATCGCGGCGGGCGAATTCGGCGGACCGGGCAAGATTTTCACGTCCCGAAAACCGCTCGTCGTCAGAAACGCCGCAGATTCCTCGGGGCTTACATCCCACCCACCAAACTGCGCCAGCCGAAGGCGCGCCAACGGTCCGGCAATCGGGTCCGCACTGGGGCGAACGGTCGCCAGAAGAACCCAACCGCCAGTTTTGAGGGCACGGTGCACCCGCGTGAGCACCGTTGGCATCACGGTACCGGGCACGAAAGCGCTCGGCAGCCATGCGAGATCGAAAGCGTCCTCATCGGAAAGGGATTCAGCCGACTGCTCACGCAACTCGATACGATCCTCCAGCCCCGCCGTCTTCACGTTGGTTCGCGCGAGCGCCAGAGAAGGCGCCCACGGGTCAATACCGACGATTCGCAACGTTGGCCACAATCGAGCCATCTCGATTGAGAGCATCCCGACTCCAACGCCAACATCGAGGAAGGTTCCGCCCGCACTCTCCAGGCGGGCCGACAGATCGCCCAGCAGAGGCGCGACCATTTTCTTCAACGTGTGCGGGAACGCCATCGAGAGTTCGCCGGTTGCCTGGAGCGTCTCATCGGTGTGCGCCCACCCGCTGGTCCGGGTTCCCGCGAACAGCAGTTTGGTGTTCAGGAGACCGAATGTTCGGATTTCGGCCAACACCGGCCGCAATTCGGGACCCGTGAGATCGGCCAACGCATCCGACCCACCAAGCGCCGTCACCAGGGCGTCAATGTGCGGCTGCATTCGCGGTTCGATGGCGATGCCGTTCACTTTTACGTCGAGCGCTGCTCCCAGTGCCGCGAGGCTTCCGGCAGCAGCGTTCAAACGACCGACAAGCTCGCGCACCTGTTCAAGGGTCATGGGATTGCTCCGTCTCAGGGATTGCAACGCGCCGCGACCTGCGCGAACGGCACCGCCTACTTTTTCGGCGCGACTGCGGCCTTGAACCGTGTACGGATCTCCATCAGCTGGGTGCTCACATCCATGTTCTTCTTGATGATGTCTTCGAGCAACGTCATGATGGCGATGTTGTCCTCGACGTTGGTGGGCTCGCCGCTCAGATGCAGGCCAAACCCGAAGTGCTCGCCGGGTACCATCACCAGTTCGTTCTGCAGCACCACATCGTTCGTGCCATCGGCCACGCGCACGGCCACGAACTTCTTGCCGGACTTTTCCATGTAAC
>JANOKE010000063.1:0-1850 GCA_031419135.1 Gemmatimonadaceae bacterium | reverse complement strand
GGCCGCCATGGCCGAACGACTGAATGCGCGGGCCATCGCCACACTCGACCTGCGCGACTTCGGCGCCCTGCAATTGTCGGGACGGCCCTTGCTGTTCCCGCGCGATCTCAGCCTAAGGGCGGGCAGGGCGGCGCCCATTCGGTGAGGTCGTCGTCAGGGCCGCTCGATGGCGTCGTCCACCTCGCGCTGGGGTTCATCCAGCCCACCGGCAAGCGTTTCGCACTCTCCATGACGAGGCGGAGATGCTGCACTCGGATCCTACGCGCGCTCCAGATCGCGCAATTGACACGGTGCCACGTCGACCTTGCACCAAAGCTCACGTCTAAATATACTGTTTGCATAGCAGATACTGAACCTGAAACAAGTACACTTGGTGAACACGCATTTCGCCATCGCCGTTCACGTCTTGGTGTTTATCGCCGAGCAGGAGGGGACCCCTGCGACATCGACGACCGTCGCCGCGAGCGTGGGCACCAACGCCTCCTTCGTGCGCCGTATCCTCGCCCAGCTCGGCCGCGCGGGACTGACCATGGGGACCGAAGGAGCAGGTGGTGGCACGGTTTTGGCGCGAGATGCAGACGCAATCTCGCTGCGCGACGTGTATCACGCGGTCGACGAGACGCGCGAGCTGGTTCCGATCCATCCGTCGCCGCATCCGATGTGCAAGATCGGCCGCAACATCAAGGGCGTGCTGGGCGCCACGGTTCAACAGGTCGAGGAAACGGTGGACTCACAGCTCGACCGCACGACCATCGCCGGCCTGCTTGCCGATGTGGTGCGGCGGGAGCGAGAGCGGGAGGCTGACTCGTGAGAGGACTAACGCGATAATAGTCGAAATCTGTTATTGTAGGACATACTGTTTCTGTATCACGTACAGTATTCGGAGTTCCCGCACGGATTCGCCGAGTCGGCGTCGCATCAACATCAGGACAACGGAGAATCACGATGACTCGCACAAAGATCGGCATCATCGGCGCCGGCAACATCACCGGCGTCTGAGCCGCGACCACCCGATCATCATTCTGCCGGAGACGCACATGGATCGCAGACAGTTCGTTCGCAGTTCCGCGCTGGGCGCGGTCGCCGTCACCGTTCCGAGACTCGCGAGGGAGAGCGAGGTCGGAGTTCGGCCGCCCGAGCAGGCGGGCACACTGTATGTGAACCCCGTCTCCGGCAACGATGACACCGCGGGCGGCGCGAGCGCGCCGCTACGGACGCTTCCCGAGGCTGCGCGCCGAGTGAGCCGCAGCACCGGTGACGGTCCCCTCACCGTCGTGCTTACCGAGGGAATCCACGTGGTGGGCGAGACGGCGCTCTTCAAGCCCGACGGCCGGTCGTTCACTCGCAGTGACCGCCTGACCATTCGCGCCGAGGTCTTGCCCGATGACGCCGGGTGGGACCACGGTCGGATGCCAACCCTCGTTCACACCCTCCCACTGCAGGCCACCTGGAACGGCCGCCCCGACCCGCTCGGCGGCGCGGCGGACGGCATGCTCATCGAGACGAGTCATGTCAGCATCCGCGGGCTTCGAGTACTCGGCATGCCGGTGGTGGAAAGCCCGCGGGCGGGAATGATTCGGCGCTTGTATGCGGTGAGTCGTTTGCGCGATGACCTGGAGGACCTCGAGGTGTCGCAGTGCGTGTTTGCCGGCGACGAGTTGATCGCGCCCAACCACGTCGGCATCATCGCGCGCGGACCTGGGCTCGTTGTGGACCACTGTGTCTTTCGCGGCCTCAAAATCTCGGCCGTGTATTGGAGCGGCGGCAGTCGAGGCCACGCGATGCGGCACTGCGTCAACGACGGCCTGTACGGAAGCGCCGTCTGGACGGCAGGCATCGCGGACGACTTC
>JANOKE010000062.1:0-3174 GCA_031419135.1 Gemmatimonadaceae bacterium | reverse complement strand
CCACGATCGGTGGCGGTGGCCATGGCGATCGCCACCGCGCGAGTGCCGGCATCGAACGGTGGTTTTTCGAAAACACCCATTGGTCCGTTCCAGAGAACCGTGCGCGCCGCCGTGATATGCTCTGCGTAGCGTTGAATACTGTCCGGTCCGATGTCGAACATGGCTTCACCGGCGGCGATGGCGTTGCGCGCCACCACATGCGCGAGATCGCCACGGTCCATGTCCGCCGACACGGTAGCGTCGGTGGGCAATACCAGCTTTGGCCCGGCGCGAGCGAGCAAGTCGGCTGCCATGGCAAGGCGGTCGGGCTCAACCAGTGAGGTTCCGGTTTCGAGGCCCATGGCGCGGAAGAACGTGCACGCCATTGCGCCCCCGATCAGGAGGTGATCGACCTTGGGCAACAGCGATTCGACTACGTCGATCTTGCCGGAAATCTTCGAACCGCCGAGAATCGCCACGAACGGTCGCTCCGGATTCGACAACGCGGCGCCGAGATAAGCGAGTTCCTTCTCCATAAGCAGCCCCGCGACGGCGGGACGACAGTAGCGCGCGACACCAGCCGTGCTGGCGTGCGCGCGATGCGCCGCGCCAAACGCGTCGTTGACATACACGTCACCCAACTCGGCCAACTGCCTCGAGAGCGTGTCGTCGTTGGTTTCCTCGCCAGGCAGAAAGCGCGTATTCTCCAGCAGCAGCGTCTCACCCGCCGCCAGCGCGCGCGTAGCCGCCACGGCGTGCGCGCCAACGGTCTCGGCCAGAAACGTCACGGAACGACCGAGCAACTCGCGCAATCGCCCGACCACTGGAGCGAGTGAGTATTTGGGGTCAGGCGCACCTTTCGGTCGGCCAAAGTGCGCGAGCAGAACCACAGCGGCGCCGGCGTCGAGCAGCGCGTTGATTGTTGGCAACGCGGCGACAATGCGCGTATCGTCCGCGACGCGTCCCTGCGCGTCCAGGGGCACGTTGAAATCCACGCGCACGAGGGCGCGCTTGCCGGCGAGTTCCGTCGGCGTGAGGTCTCGGATGGTCCGGGTCATGGTCAGTTGTGCGCGAGCCCCGGCACGCAGGCACCGGGGCTCGACGGGTTGCAGTCACCAACGAAGGGAATCAACACGGTCATCACCTTACAGACGGGCACCCACGTAGCGAAGCAGGTCGACGCAGCGCGAGGAATACCCCCACTCGTTGTCGTACCAGCCGGAAATCTTCACCATGGTGCCATTGATGACGATCGTGCTCAGCGCGTCGAGCGTGCAGGAATGCGGATTGCCGACGTAGTCAATCGACACGAGCGGTACTTCGCTGTAGCCGAGGACGCCCACCAGTGACTGCTCGGAGGCGCTCTTGAATGCCGCGTTGACATCCGCCTTGGTCACGGCACGTTCCACCACGCAGGTGAGATCGGTAAGCGACACGTCGGGTGTTGGCACACGCACGGCAATCCCGTCTATCAGCCCCTTCACCTCAGGAATCACCAGCGCGGTGGCCTTGGCGGCGCCCGTGGTGGTCGGAATCATGGATACCGCCGCAGCGCGGGCACGACGAAGATCCTTGTGCGGGAGATCGAGAATGGACTGGTCGTTGGTGTAGCTGTGGATAGTGACCATCGATCCGTGCACAAAGCCGAAGTTGTCTCGAATCACTTTCACCATCGGCACCAGACAGTTGGTGGTGCACGACGCATTCGAAATGACATGGTGCGACGCCGGATCGTATTTGTCGCTGTTCACACCCATCACGATGGTGATGTCTTCGTTCGTGGCTGGCGCAGAAATAATGACCTTTCGGGCGCCACCTTCAATGTGTTTGGCGGCATCCGCACGTTCGGTGAATCGACCGGTGGATTCGAGAACGATATCGACGCCGAGCTCTTTCCACGGCAGCTTGGCCGGATCGCGCTCGGCCAGAATCCGGATGCGGTCGCCGTCAACCGTGATCCCGTCGGCGTCCGCGCTCACCTCTCCCGCGAACTGGCCGTGCACCGAGTCATACTTGAAGAGGTGGGCGAGCGTCTTGGTGTCCGTCAGGTCATTCACGGCAACGAAGTCGATGTCGGCAACGCCTTGCTGCTTCGCCGCACGAAGCACCTGACGGCCGATGCGGCCGAAGCCGTTGATGCCTACGCGAATGGCCATTCCGGTCAGTCCTGGTCTGGGGTAAAATCGATGGCGGCGCGATCGCCTGGATCCGGCGCCCGCCCGAACGTGATGTAGCTGACAATGCGTGCTCCGCCCTCCGTCAACGCCCGCGCCGCCGCGTTGAGCGTCGCTGCCGTCGTGATCACGTCATCGACCAGCACGAGATGCGCCCCGCGCAGCCGAGACGCCGCCAATCCATTGGCCGTGAAAGCACGTAACACGTTGACAGTCCTCTCGGACGGTGTCAACTGCACCTGAGATTTCGTATCGCGCGTTCGGCGCACCACGTCGTTCCAGACTGGCACTCGCCAGTGTTCGGCCAGCGCAGTGGCCAGCCGCTCGGCCTGATTGTAGCCGCGTTCGCGTTCGCGGGTGGTGGAGAGCGGCAGCGGCACGAGGGCGGTGCGTTCGCGCACCACGTCGTCCGGAAAGTCGATGCGGGACATACTGAGGGCCATCGCGTGGGCGACGCCGCTCCAGCCGTCGTATTTGAGCGCGTGCACCATCGCGGCGCCGGTACCGCGGTCCATGCGGCAGGCCGAACGGACCGCGCGCACGAAGGCAGGAAGTTTCTCACACCAGCGACATGACGGAATTGCATCGGGCGCTCCGGTGTGTGCGGACCCTGGCGCGAGTGGCGAGAAGGCGGACAGACGCGGATGACCGCACCGCGCGCATCGCGGATTTGCAAAGGGCTCCAGGCGCGCGACACAGAGTCCACAGACAATGCTGACACAGGTCGGCGCGATCGGCGCTCGACACACCGCGCACGCGGGTGGCAGCAGCACCGACGCAAGACCATGCGCCAAGACCCGCCACCTCGATACGCGCTCGATCGGCAAGCTCACCGGTGGTCCCCGGTCTCGGCGCGCAGTGCGTTCCACTTCACGGCCCTTGGAGCCGGTATGCCGATCCAGCATTCGAACGCGGCGGCCCCCTGCTCGAGCAGCGCCGTCAGTCCATCCTGCGCCGCATGACCGGCGATCCGACAGCTGCGAACCCACAGCGTTTCGTCGCGTCGATACACGAGATCCAA
>JANOKE010000061.1:0-20569 GCA_031419135.1 Gemmatimonadaceae bacterium | reverse complement strand
GAGGTCGGGACCCCGGCCGCAGTCGCCGTTGCACCGTCACCACGTTCGGTCGGCGCGGTGCCATCCGCAAGACGTCGTACCGTCGCCAGCAACTCATTCAAACGCTCGGCAGCTACCGCATTTGCCCGCTGCGTGCGGGCGCGCTCGAAGGCCGCCCGAAACCGATCGGCGTCGACGGGTTTGAGCACGTAGTCGACGGCGTGCACGTCGAACGCGCGCTGAGCGTGTTCGTCGTAGGCCGTCACGAACAGAATCATCGGCAGGGTTCCGCCAACTAATTCGCGCAACACGCCAAAGCCGTCGAGCTCCGGCATCTGCACATCGAGGCACACGAGGTCGGGACGCAATTCCTTGATCAAGGAGACCGCGTCGCGCCCGGTTCCCGCCTCGCCAACGACTTCAACATCGGTTTCGTTCTGCAGCAAACGCCGCACACGTTGGCGCGCCAGCGCTTCGTCGTCCACAATCAATACTCGCACGATCGCCCCTCCTGAGACTCGCGGTTCGCGCACCGTTGGCGCCGATGGAATCGACGGGAACTACGTAAGATGGCACCCGATCGTTGCAAATCGTATCATACGCGCACGCCGGGCGGGCGCGCCGACATGCCTGTGCCGTCACCCACGCGTGGCACGCAGTCCCGGTCGATTGCTTCCTGCCTCAGCACGTACGCCTTTCAGCGCTCTCATGGTTGCCTCGTCCCAATCACTCACGATCGCCGATGAAGGCGCCCGGCTGCGTTTACTGACCCGATGGCTATTCGCGGTTGTCTGGCTGGTGCCCGCCATCCTCGCGGCGCTCCAATTGACGCTGGTTGGTGATGCCTCGGGTACGCACTACGGATTTGGCCGCGCCCTCCTGTGGCAAGGGGCAGCGTGGTTGATCTGGGGAATCTGGTCGCAGCTGATCCTGACCTTGGTCGACCGCGTGAGGCTGGGTGCCGGCACGCTGGGGAGATGGGTCGCCGTTCATGTGGTGACCACCGCCGTGGTCTGCGCCACCAATGTCCTGGTGCTGGGTTGGTTCGATCACGTGTTCGGCACGATTGGGCAAGTCACGAGTTATGCCTTCGCGGTCCGTCTTGTCGTCGTCAATCATCTGGACTTTCAGGTGGTGCTGTATTGGGCGGTGCTGGGTGCGGCGTACATGGTGGAGTTTGTGCGTCGCTTTCGTGAGCGCGATCGCGCCGCCGCCGTGCTGGAACAGCAGTTGGCCCGTACGCAACTCGACGCGCTGCGCATGCAACTCAATCCGCATTTCCTGTTCAATGCCCTGAACTCGGTGGCCGAGTTGATGGAGGAGGACGTGCGTGAAGCGCAGCGCACGTTGACCCGGGTGGCCGACCTGTTGCGTTTGTCGTTGCGCAGTGCGGCCTCATCAACGATTCCGCTCTGGCAGGAAATCGAGCTGGTCGAGCTGTATCTGCAAATTGCGCGGGTGCGCTACGGGTCTGGCCTGGACGTCGATATCAACGTGGACTCGTCAGCGGTCGATGTCGACGTGCCGAGTTTTCTGCTGCAGCCGCTGGTGGAGAACGCGCTCAAGCACGGACTCGCCCCGGGTCATCCCGACCAGTCGATTGCCATCAGCGTCACCCGCGCGGGTGACACGCTGGTGCTGGTGGTCGAGGACAACGGCCGGGGGCTCGATGGACTGATCACCACCAGCGGTCGTTTTCTGGCGGTGCGACCGTCCGTGGACGGCCTCGGTATTGGCCTCACCAACACCCGCTCTCGTCTCACCATGCTGTATGGCGATCGCTACGCCTTCCTGATGAGCAATCATGCAGCCGGGGGCTGCCGCGTCGAGATCCGGCTGCCGGTGGAATGACTTCGGGGTATTTTCCCGCATGAACCGATTCCGTGTCCACCTGGTCGCATCGTCCGTGCTGATGGCAGGGCTTCTGCTGATTCCCGCCACGCTCGACGCGTGGGGCGATGCCGGACACCGTTTGGTTGGACTCGCGGCCGCGCAGCGGACCCCTGAGGATATGCCGGCCTTCTTTCGCGCGGCCAGCCAGCAGCTTGCCTATCTCAATCCGGAGCCCGACCGGTGGAAGGATCGGGC
Organism: Gemmatimonadaceae bacterium; assembly: GCA_031419135.1. GTDB lineage: Bacteria > Gemmatimonadota > Gemmatimonadetes > Gemmatimonadales > Gemmatimonadaceae > Gemmatimonas. The sequence goes on along the minus strand of JANOKE010000061.1, from coordinate 18,502 downwards.
GGAGCGTACGATCGACCCGGCGCTAGAGGGCGGCACATCGCCCGAGCACTACATCGACATGGATTTGGTGTCCCCCGCTGCACTGCGTGCCGCCCTCGCGGCGGCGAATCGTTTCGCGTATGCCGACACGTTGCGCGCGGCCGGTGTGGCCGCGAACACCATGGGATTACTGCCGTTCGAGATGCTGGAATTGGCCCAGCAGTTGCGCGGTGATTTCCGACTCTGGCGCATCGCCCCGGACTCCACCGTCCGGTCGTGGATCGAAGCGCGCATCATCGACGACGCGGGCATTCTGGGGCATTATGTCGCCGATGGCTCGAACCCGCATCATACCACCAAGCATCACAACGGATGGGTTGGCGAGAACCCCCGCGGATACACCAGTGACAATCGCTTTCATTCCCGTTTCGAGTCGGCGTTTGTGCAGGCGCACATGCGATTGCCGGATATTCTGGCCGGCATGACCAACGAGGCGCGGGTATTGCCGAATCTGCGCGAGGCCATTGTGACCTACCTGACGATCAGTTTCGGCCAGCTCGATCGCTTGTACGAACTGGACAAGCTCACCCCCTTCCAACCTGAGACCAGCACCGTCGAACAGAAAGCGTTCGCAGCAGCGCGTCTGGCCGCCGGCGCGGACATGCTGCGTGATATCTGGTATACCGCCTGGGTCACGAGCGCGCCGTCCGCGCGCCGATAGTGTCGTCCACCATGATGCATCTTTCCCGAATTCACTCATGACAGAAACGTCGCGCCCATCACTGCGCAGCCTCACGCCGGTCGCGGTCATCCTTGCCGTAGGCATTGCCGCCGGGGGCTATCTGGCGGGTGCCGGCGTGTCCCGCATGCGGACCGGCGATCGCACGGTGACCGTGCGGGGTGTTGCCGAACGCGAGGCCAAAGCCGACCTGGCAATCTGGCCGCTCCGACTTGTGGCCACCGATGATGATCTGGCGCGCGCCAACGCCTCGCTCGAGCGCAGCGTCCAGCAGGTCCGCACCTTCCTGCGTGAAACCGGCGTTGATTCATCGGGCGCCGAAATCACATTGCAGGAGTTCTCGGTGCAGGACCAGCGCGCGTCTGGTGGCTATCAGAACAGCAGTCGTTACATCATTCGGCAGACGCTGGTGGTGCGCTCAACACGCGTTGATGTGGTGCAGGCGGCCAGCCAACGCGTGCCGGAGCTGGTGCGGAACGGCGTCGTGTTGTCATCCGGTCAGGAGTACGGTACAGGTGGGCCGACGTTTGTCTTCACGAAGCTGAATGACTTGAAGCCGCCCATGATCGCCGAAGCAACGGCGCGCGCGCGCGAAGGGGCCGAGCAGTTTGCCCGCGACTCCAGGAGCACGCTCTCGGGGATTCGCACCGGTAGTCAGGGCGTATTTGAAATCCTGCCGCGCGATCAGGCAGCGGGAATCAGCGAAGAGAGTCAGGTGGTGAAGCGCGTGCGCGTGGTGACGACCGTAACGTATGGGCTGAACTAGCGTCGTGTCTCCAACACGTGTTTACATTTGCGTTGAGAGGTTGGAGGCCCTCACCGCTCGGTCTACTCACGGTCGACCCCCCATTATCTCAAGCGTTCTCTGTGCCACTACACCAGCGTCGTGCCGTCCGTGCGGCGTGAGCGTGCAGCGATCCAGTGGGTATGAGTCACCTGGTGAAGTACCTCGCCAACCTGGGATACGGCACGCGCCGCAGTGTGACGCGCCTGATCGCGCATCAGCGGGTTACTCACCGGAACGGCCAGCCACTGCGTGTCGACGCCACACACAGTCACGACGACATCCTGGTTGACGGATTGCCGCTCGATCCTCCGCCGGGAAGTGTCGTATTGTTGCACAAGCCGGTGGGGTATGTGTGCTCCACGACTGACGTCGCGCATCCGGTGGTGTTCGAACTGCTTCCCGCGAGATTTCGCGCACGCACACCGATCATGGCACCCATAGGCCGACTCGATGTCGATACGTCGGGACTGCTGCTGCTCACCGACGATGGCGCGCTCAACCATCGCCTCACTTCGCCACGAGCGCATCTGCCCAAGGTCTATCTGGTCACGCTGGCCGAGCCCTTGCGTGGCGACGAGGGCGAGCGATTCGCCAGTGGCCTGCTGCAGTTGGCTTCTGATCCCCACCCCCTTGCGCCGGCACAACTCGACGTGCTTGACGCGCACACCATTCGGCTGACGCTGGAAGAAGGCCGCTACCATCAGGTGCGGCGCATGTTCGCCGCCGTCGGCAATCACGTGTTGCGACTCGAACGTGCCGCGATCGGTGACCTCTTGCTGGGCGATCAGCCCAACGGCACGTGGCGCGTGGTCACGGCGACCGAACGCGCCATGCTGTCTCGGCGGTCTACGCTCTGATCGCGGAAAGCACCTTGAAGCGGCGGCCGTCGTGCAGCACGCGGTACGCGCCGAATTGTGCGGTCAGCATCGCTTCATAGGGCAGTGTTCGATTCGCCACCAGCAACACGCGTCCGCCGGGTTCCAGCACGTCGAAGGCATCGCGGATGAACTGGTGGGGCACGTCGAGGTCGACCTGTTGGCCGGTGTGAAATGGCGGATTTGCGACGACCACGTCAAAACGCTCTCTCAGGACAGACGATGCCACGTCGCTTACCAGGGCGCGGGCATTGGAGCTCCCCGCCGCGTGCAGCGTGCGCTCCGCGCAGCGCACGGCGTCACTGTCGACATCCACGAGACACACCGCGCCGGTGCGTGACTGGCGTGCTGCCACCACACCCAGCGCGCCGGCACCGCAGCCGATATCGAGCACGCGTTCGCCCGTGGCGACCTCAAGCAACCTGGCCAACACGTCGGTGGCTTCGTCGACATGCGCCCACGAGAACACACCGGGACGCGTATACAGCGTGAACGATTCACCGTGCAGCGACACGGGAAGTTCGTGAAACACATCTGCATCGATGAACGGTGTCACCAAATCGGCCGCAATGTCGGGCGGGTGAACTGGTCGAGTAGCGACGACGAGTCGATGACTGCGATGCTGGGCGAGCGTCTTCGCGTTGCCAAACAAGCGTTCCAGCAGCCGCGCGGCCGACTTCGCCCCTTCGTGATTGCCACCAGCGAGATAGCACTGACCACCCGGGCGCAGCACGCGCACGGCATCGCGCAGCAGCAGGAGCATGGGAATTCGCTCCGGCACCACGCGTATCGCCACGACATCGGCGACAATGTCTGACGGCAGCGACCGCGTGCCGTGTCCGAGGCGTACCTGGGCACTGGCGATGTCGTTGGCACTGAGCGTTCGCTGCGCTGCCTGGACGGCGAGCCCATTGCGGTCGGTCATCCACACCTGCTGCGCACCACTGGCAGCCGCGACAGCACCAATGAGACCGTTCCCGCACGGCATCGATACGACCACTTGACCGGCGCAGTCGGTGAGCGTGCGGGCCAGCATCTCGCTGGCGGGATCATCGTGGCCGTGGCCCAGCAGCCCTGGCTTGGTCGCGACATGAAATGCACAATCGGCCACGATCACCCGGCCGCGCTGCCACACGCGATAGTCGGGACCGCGCGACGAAGCAGAGTGATCAGTCATGTGCAAGGGCCGAGTGTCGGTGCACCGCACGAGCCGAAAAACGACGCGGGACCGTCGCACCCCGACGGTCCCGCACACGATGCTGTGATGCCAATGGGCCTTGTAGGAGTTGAACCTACGACCTCACGCTTATCAGGCGTGCGCTCTAACCACCTGAGCTAAAGGCCCGTCTGGAATACCTGGCGCAACGCAAAACGGTGCCCGACAACATTCCACCAGAGCCCCGTAATTAAACCAGGCCCGCCCTGACCGTCAACGGCACCCGCTGCTCACGGCGGCGACTCCGTGCGTTTATTTACGCGTCGGGGTCGCCGCCCGTGTCGTCAACGTCGGGTTCGAGGTCGTCGAGGCTGTCGAATTCGTCTTCCTCGTCGTCGTCGAGATCGTCGTCGTCGTCATCATCGTCATCGTCGTCATCATCGTCCTCGTCATCATCGTCGAAGTCGACATCATCGTCGTCATCGTCATCATCATCATCATCATCATCTTCGTCTTCGTCGAGATTTTCATCATCGACGTCGTCATCCCCGAATGAGAAGACCGAGAACGGCAGCTTCTCTTCGATCTCGTCGGCAGACGACGAGCCGAACAACTCCAACATGGGACGATTCTCCTGCACGATGTGAATGGAAGACCCCCGGTCGGGACCCGGGAGGTCGATGCTTGACTGCACGCAGACCGGTTGCGTCACGCAATCAGAGGCAAGTATCAAAGGGGACGCGCCCGGGCGCAACTGCCAACTTGTTGCGCGCCCCATCCATTCCCCGCCGGTCGGTCAGGCCGAGGCGCGGTCCCGTTTGGCCACGCGGCTGGTGCGTTTCCGATCGGTGGCCGCCAGCGCCCGCTTGCGCAAGCGGATGTTATGCGGCGTGATCTCAATCAACTCGTCTTCCTCGATGTATTCGAGGGCGCTTTCCAGCGTGAGCTCTCGTGGCGGCTCAAGCGTAATGTTTTCGTCGGTCGACTTGGTGCGGATATTCGTGAGCTTCTTTTCCTTGGTCGGATTCACGTCCATGTCGCCCGGCCGTGAATTCTCGCCCACCAGCATCCCTTCGTACACCGCGTCTCCAGGTGCTACGAACAGCGTGGAGCGCTCCTGCAGGCTGAAGAGCGCAAAGGCAATGATCGTGCCGTTTTCCATGGAGACCAGCACACCGCGCGAGCGACCAGAGAGTGGCCCGGCCCACGGTCCGTACTCGAGAAACCGGTGATGCATGATACCGGTGCCGCGTGTGTCAGTCAGGAACTCGCTGCGGAAGCCGAACAGGCCACGTGCCGGTACCCGGTACAACAGCCTGACGAGTCCTTGCCCCGGGTTCTTCATCTCGATCATCTCGGCCTTGCGAGGTCCAAGCTTTTCGATGACGGTACCGAGGTAGTCTTCGGGCACGTCGATGGCCAGCTCTTCGAACGGCTCCAGTCGCTCGCCATTCTCGCCGGTGCGTGTGATCACACGCGGACGCGACACCTGGAATTCAAACCCTTCGCGTCGCATCGTCTCCATGAGAATGGATAGATGCAATTCGCCGCGACCGGACACGCTCCACGCGTCGGTGCTGTCGCTGTCCTCGACCTTGAGAGCGACGTTGCGCTCGAGCTCCTTGTACAGCCGTTCGCGCAACTGGCGCGAGGTCACGTATTTCCCGTCGCGTCCGGCGAACGGAGAATTGTTGACGAGGAAGTCCACACTGATCGTCGGTTCTTCCACGCTGATGCCGGGCAGCGCGTCCTGCGATTCGGGATGGGTGAGCGTGCTGCCGATGTCCACGTCTTCGAACCCGGCCAGCATGACGATTTCGCCAGCCGACGCTTCCTGAATTTCGATGCGCTCCAGCCCTTCGTAGCCGTACAGCCTGGACACCCGGCCGCGCTGCACTGACTTGCCCGTTTCGAACGGGACCAGCGTGATCGAGTCGCCGTGATGCACGACGCCACGCTCGACCCGGCCAATCGCCATGCGGCCCAGGTACGCAGAATGTTCGATGGTGGAGACCAGCATCTGAAACGGTCCGTCGGCGTTGGACGGCGGCGGCGGCACATGATCCACGATGCACTGATAGAGCGGCGTCAGGTCGACCGGTGTGACGTCCATATCCATGGTGGACGTGCCCTGTTTCGCACTGGCATAGACCACCGGGGCGTTGAGCTGCTCTTCGGTGGCTTCGAGTTCTATGAACAGCGACAACACTTCGTCGTGCACGCGCAGCGGGTCGGCACCCGGTCGATCGATCTTGTTGATCACGACAATGGGCGTGCAGCCCAGTTCGAGCGCTTTGCGCAGGACAAAACGGGTTTGCGGCATGGGACCATCGAACGCATCGACGACCAGCAATACCCCATCGACCATGCGCAGAATGCGCTCCACTTCACCACCAAAATCGGCGTGTCCTGGCGTGTCGACGATGTTGATCTTCGTGTCGTGCCAGCGAATGGACGTGTTTTTCGCCAGAATGGTGATGCCCCGCTCTTTTTCAAGCGGATTGGAATCCATCACGCGCTCTTCGACCACCTGATTCTCGCGAAACGCCCCGGCCTGGCGGAGCATCTTATCGACCAGAGTGGTCTTTCCGTGATCAACGTGCGCGATGATGGCGATATTGCGAATCTGCATAGCCTTAAAACATAGCGGAGTCCAGTACCCGGATTCAATGCCTGTGGGACAATGGGTTCCACACTTAACTGCTTTTCGCGCCAAATGTTAGACGTCGACAACTTGGCGTTTCGGACAGACCGCGATAGACCGGGCAGTTCCAAGAAGGCGCTTGCCATAGCGCGCGAAAATTTGTACCGTTTTGGACACCCGCTTGAGGAGGGTCCGATGCACGAGCAGGAAAAGCGCACTGCCGATGGCTATCCGATTGGACGAGGGTACGGCCACGACTACATGCGCGGGGGTGAAGTGTTTGGTGGGTACGGATACAGTGCCCGTCCAGAATATGAGCAACGCCGCGGTGATGTCGGCGAGCCGGAAGTGCCCAAGGAACCCGAGGAAGAACCCTCGCCTTGACTAACGGGTGAGCGAAACGGCGTGACCAGACAACCGTTTAACCGATTGTCTGGCGCGGCAGGCTGGGCGGACTGCTCGATTCGCGATGATCTCAGGCGACCAACCGCAAACGGGTGGCCGATCTAAGGCGTCATCGGTTTGTCGGGCAGGGTCTCGCTGCGTCCAGCGCATCGCCCGGCCAGCTGCTTCACAACCACGATTGACCGCAGGGAGCGCAAAGGGCGCAGGCGACCACAAACACCGTGGTGCTTGCTTTCCCCGCGTCCCCCGCGTCCCCTGCGCGCCCTGCGGTTCAAATCTGTGGTTGTTGAAGCCCGCGGAGCAACGTCAGCCGTCGCGACGTCGGGCAACGAGTCCAACCGCTAACTGCAGTGCCGCGATCATGCTCTCGGCCGACGCAAGGCCTTGCCCGGCAATGTCGATGGCAGTGCCGTGGTCGGGCGACGTGCGCACGAACGGCAGCCCCAGCGTGACATTCACCGCCTGGCCGAACGACGCGACTTTGATGGCCGTCATTCCCACGTCGTGATACGGCGCGATGACGGCGTCGAACTCGCCGCGCAGCGCCCGCACGAACACGGTGTCCGCCGGGAACGGCCCGGCAATGCCAGCGGCGCGCGCGGCCGGTGCCAGCAGTCGCGCATCCTCGTCGCCGAATCGACCGCCGTCACCGGCATGCGGATTGAGCGCACAGAGTGCAATGCGCGGAACGGCAATGCCAAAGTCGCGGGTGAGCCCGTCACGCGTGGCCGTCGCGGCCCGCACGATGGCCTCGTGCGTGAGTGCGGTAGGTACATCGCGCAGCGCAATGTGCGTGGTCGCCAGCACAACGCGGAGCCGCTCTGACGTCAGCATCATGGTGGTCGGACACCCCGCAATGGCTCCCAGCATTTCGGTGTGACCGGGAAAATCGAATCCGCCGGCCAGTAACGCGGCCTTGTCGAGCGGCGCGGTCACCATGCCGTCGATGTCACCCGCCATGGCGAGGTTGGCGGCACGCGTTACACCGAGGCCGGCCAAGCCACCGGCACGGGCCGCGTCGGAAGCGGTCGCCCCAGTTGGCATCCATTCGCCGACCGCGTCATTTACCGGCTGCTCAGTGCCGCTGGGGCCGATCACGAGCCACGTGGCGGCGAGCGCGCGAACGCGCGGATCGGCGAGCGCCTTACGGACAATTTCCGGACCAATGCCCCGCGGATCACCCAGCGTGACACCAATCCGTGCCCGTGCAGACGGCGTCACGGAACGATCGCTGCGCTCACTTTCGCCGGATCGTAGCGCACGGAGATGTAGGTTTGCTTCTTGAGCGCGTCGATGAGTCGGCGCATGCTGCGCTCTTCGGACAGCTGCGAACGGATGCGCTCGCGCATTTCGGCCAACGTGTACTCGCCCGCTTCATCGAGAAACGTAATCTGCGCGATGACGAACTTGTTGATGCCGGCCTGCCCGCTGGGGATGGGAAACGGGTCGAGGATGTCGTTGAGTTTCTTGCCCTCGATGGCGTTGCGATACGCCTCAGGAAGCGAATCACGCGGATACTCCGGGATCGTCTTCTCTTCGCCACCGGCGAGGTCGTGAAACCGCACACTCAGCGAGTCAAAGCTCGACCCTTTGCGCCACACACTCACCAGGGAGTCGGCCAGTGTCTTGGAGCGCGTCTCGTCGGAAGAATCGACCGTAAAGCTGAGGAGGATATGCCGAGCCTTTACTTCGGCGGGCTGCACGCGGTCGACGCGGATGATGTGATAGCCGAACGAGGTTTCAACGACAGGGCTGATCACACCCGGGTTGAGCGCGAACATCATGCGATCAAACTCCGGCACCATACGCCCGCGCCGATTCCATCCCAGGTCGCCTCCCAGCTCTTTCGATGCGGGATCCATTGACTCTTTCTTCGCGATATTCTCGAAGTCTTCCGGGTGCTTCTCCAACTCCGCGCGCAGTGAATCGATTCGGGTGCGGGTGCGCTTCTTCGACGCGTCGGACGGCTTGGTGGCCAGCACGATCTGCCGAAGCCCAACACGGGCCTCCTTGCGCGGCAATCGCGCCTTGTTCACTTCGTAGGCTTCGGTGACCTCGGCCTCGCTCACGTTAATGGCGGTCATCTTGCCGTCGCGCTTGAGCTTCTGGATCAGGTCGCGCTGGAAGTTATCGCGCCGCAGCAGATCGGTTTGCATCTTGCGCCATTCTTCGTACGAGCCGAATCCGTTCTCTTTAAGTGCCTGACGAAACTCGATTTCGGTTTTGAACTGGACCTTGATTTTCTTTTCCTGATCATCGACCGACTGGGTCAATTCCGCATCGTTGACCTCGATTTTGTCCAACTTCGCCTTCTGCACCAGCAACTCCGCTTCCAGCAACTGATTGAGTACTTCGGTTTGCAGTTTGTCGAAATCTTCTTTGGTTTTGATCGGCGCCCCTGCCGAACGCCGGCGCAGCGCCTCGGCGGTGACCTCGGAAATCAACACCACCTGATCTCCGACGATGGCAGCAATCCCATCGATGGGCAGTGTTTTCGGTGGCGGCGCCGTGCTGTCCTTGCGGACCGGTGTTACCGCCGCTGTTTGCGCCGAGGCCGGCGTTGCAAACAGGAGAAGTGACAGCGGCGCCGCAAACAACGCGGCGCCGGTCAGGAAGCGAGGCAGAGAACGTGTCATCCGGGTGGATACCCGACTAGCGGATCAAGGTTTCTGCGCAGGTGGGATCATGGGCGGCTTGGTGGGCACGGGCGCCGCACCGGGTGCCGGTGCTCCTGCAGGCGGCCCCTGTTGCGCCTTCAGCGAATCCGACGTTGCGCGTACCGACTTGGCTCGCTCCACCACTTTGTCGAGACCGGCATCGTTCACCGCGTAGTCAAACTTGCGCTGCAGCGCGCGTGCCACCGGATACGGCACGTCCACGAACTGCGCTTCGTTTTTCACCAGCTTATCGAAAAACGTTTCGATACGCGCCGACGCGATCTTGGCCTTGTCGCCGCCCGTTTTCGCGCTGTCGGTGAGCTTGGCCGGCTCGATACCAAGCGCCGTCCATGTTTGCGTGACTGCGTTCTTGAAATTCAGGTAGAGATTGGCCATCTCGGCCGTGTCGACGGTCATCTTGGTGCTGTCGGCCGCCCGCAGCATCAGTTCGTTGCGAACAATCTGATGCACGAACTTCTCCACCAACGTGTCAGCCGCGCCAATGAGCTGCGGACGCACCTGCGACTGCGGCGGATACGCGCCCAGCCAATCGGCAAACTCGGCGGCGGTCAGTTCACCGCCCTTGTAAGAGGCGACTGCTTTGTTGTCCTTGGCATAGCCGAGCGGATTGCGGGCAATGGCCTTGGCTGTAATGGCCGCACCACTGCTGAGCTCTACCTTCGCTGCCTTTTCCGTCGCCGCGAGATAGACGCTGTCGGCGATCGCCGTGTTCCGCTGCTTGGCGAGGGGCGTGAACTTGTCTTTCACTTCCGCGAAGGTGCTGCGCAGGATGACATGATAGCCAAACGACGTCGCGCAGACCGGACTGATTTCACCCGGCTTGATGGCCAACACACACTTCTCGAATTCAGGCACCATCATGGCCTTTGCAAACAGTCCGAGGTCGCCGCCGCGGTCTCCCGCCCCCGGCTCGTCACTCTTCACTGCCAACTTGGCGAAGTTCGTTGGCGTGGCTTCGGCGCGAATGGCCTCAGCCTTCTTGCGTGCCGCTTCCCGCTGTTCCGGTGTGGCATTCGCCTCGACTTTCACGAGGATGTGACGGGCCGCCATCGCTTCGCCCGCATTGAAGCGCTCTTCGTCGGTTCCCACTTTGACCGTGTCCCAGCCCTTCTGGTACGTGTCATAGAATTTCTTGACCCGCATGTTCTCGATACTCGACCAGAGTGCTTCATCCATCGTCTTCTTGTCGCTCAGCGAATCACCCTTCGCGGCGGCCATCCCGACGAGTTGATAGTTGACCCAAAGTTCAGCAATCGACCGGGCGACATCCTTCTCCAAGGGTGCCTGCGACGTGCCGAGGATCTCGGCCAGTCGCGTAACGGAGAGCTGTTGGCCTCCCACCTTGGCGGCGACATCAGGATTGGAGGCGCCACAGGCGATGGCGAATGCGACGGCGGCAAGTGCAGGCAAACGATACGATGTCATCGAGTTGAACTCCGGGGCCGGAGTGATAGGTGGTAATGCGAGTGGGACCCCGACGGCTCGGCAGAGGTTGCCGGTCGTGAGAATCCCACCTGCCTCAGGAGGCCAATGCACGCAGTGCGCGCACCAGACCGTCGAGCATTTCCGCGCCGCCCAAGCGGGTCAGCTTGAGCGCCAGTGGCTGCGTCCGGCGAACATCCACCTGGAACTGGACGTCGTGGAAAGCTGCCGAGAGCCCTTTGAGGCGCGGAATAGCGTCAGCCCTGAAACTAACACGGGCCTCCAAGGCGCGCACAAGCACCCCGTCCACTCCGAGGGCGGCCCCAAGGATCCGCAGCATGGCACTCCCAAACAGCGCCTGAGCCGACGGGGGCAGCGGTCCGAACCGATCCCGGACCTCCGCCTGCAAGGCTTCGATGTCTTTTGACGCTCTGAGCGCGTTGAGCCGACGGTAGACGTCGAGCTTGGCGTCAGACGTGAGGATGTAGTCGTCCGGCAGATACGCCGGAAAGTCGAGCGAGACGTCGGCCGGGATCCAAGGCTTCTGCCCTTCGCCCTCGGCGAGCTGACGAACGGTCTCATCGAGCAGCCGCAAGTAGAGATCGAAGCCCACCGAATGCACGAATCCCGACTGTTCCGGACCCAGCAAATTGCCAGCACCACGCATTTCAAGGTCTTTGAGGGCGATCCGATACCCCGACCCGAGTTCGGTGTGGTGTTCGAGCACCGAGAGCCGTCGCTCCGCCTCGTCATCGATGCGATCGGGCACGAGCAGGTAGCAATAGGCGCGGCGATGCGAGCGTCCCACGCGGCCGCGCAGCTGATACAATTGCGCGAGCCCCAGATGATCGGCCCGGTTCACCAACATGGTGTTGGCATTGGGCACATCCAAGCCGCTCTCCACGATGAGCGTGGACACGAGAATATCCACGTCGCCTTCCACGAAGCGGCGCATCACCGACTCCAAGTCGCGCTCCTTCATTTGCCCGTGACCGATATCCACTTTCGCCCGCGGCACCAGACGCTGAATGTGATCGGCGATGGCCTGGATGGTCTCGACGCGATTGTGTACAAAGAACACCTGGCCGCCGCGATCGAGTTCGCGTGACACCGCTTCCTCGATGAGCGCGTCGTCCCACGGCTCCACGAAGGTGAGCACCGGTGATCGGTCGCGCGGCGGTGTCTGCATGATGGTGAGATCGCGCAGTCCGGCCAGCGACTGGTGCAGCGTGCGCGGAATCGGCGTGGCGGTGAGCGTGAGGACGTCGGTCTCAAGTTTGAGCTGCTTGAGCCGTTCCTTGTGCTTCACGCCAAATCGATGCTCTTCATCAACGACGATCAGCCCCAGATCGGCGAACTGCACGTCGGGACTGAGCAATCGATGGGTGCCAATGACAATGTCCACCTGTTTCCGGCGCAGTTTCTCCACCACTACCGCCTGCTCCTTCGCGGTTTGGAATCGACTCATCACTTCGATGGTGACGGGAAAGTCGGCCAGACGGTCGCCAAAACTCCTGGCGTGCTGCTCGGCGAGAATGGTGGTGGGCACCAGCACGGCCACCTGACGCCCACTTTGTACCGCCTTGAAGGCGGCACGAATGGCAATCTCGGTTTTCCCGTACCCCACATCGCCGACCAGCAGGCGATCCATGGGTCGCGTGCTCTCCAGATCGCGCTTGACGTCGGTGGTCGCCTTGCGCTGGTCGGGAGTGTCTTCGAACAGAAACGAACTTTCCAGCTGACGTTGCCACGCCCCGTCCACCTCATGCGGTGGTCGCGTGCTGATTTTGCGGCGCGCGTACAGGTCCAGCAATTCCTGCGTCATTTCCAGAATCGCCATGCGCGTTTTGTCGCGCTGCTGCTTCCATTTATTCCCACCCAGCTTGTGCAGTCGCGGCGGCGGCGCATCGTCGGAGACGTCGTTCGCACTGCGATACCGTTCGATCTGATCGATACGATACAGCGGCACATTCAGTCGATCGCCGCCCTCATACTCGATGACCGCCGCCTCGATCGTGCTTTCCCGTACGAAGATCTTTTCGATGCCGCGGTAGATGCCGATGCCGTGCTCGAGATGCACGACATAGTCACCGGTCTTGAGCGCGCCGAGGGTGTCCAGCGCGGAGCCGGTGGTGTACTTGCGCGTGCGACGCATGCGTCGGTCGCGGCGAAAGATCTCGTGGTCGGTGAGCACGCGAACCACGTTGGGCACGATGAAGCCACCGCCCAGTACCCCGATCGTGAGGGACGCCGCGACCGGGCCGTCTTCACCCAGCAATTCATCCAGACGCTCCGCCTGACCGGTGTTATCGCACAGGATGATCGTATGCAGCCCATCGCGTTGCAAACGACGCAGCACGCGCAGATCGCGCGAGATGGTTTCGGGTGGACGAATCGCGAACGCAATGTCCGGATCGGGCCCGGCCGGCTGCAGGTCGGCGCTGTTGGCACTCGCGGCCCGCTGCGGCGGCGGCGCGAGGCGCAGCGTGCCGAAGCGCGCCAGGCGCGACGCCATCTGCGGCGGTGGTACGAACAGCGACGCGCGCGACACGGACGGCTCGCCCCGTCGACGTGCCAGTTCGATATGGTGTTCGGCCTCATCCCAGGTGCGCACCAGTTCGGGCAGCACCGAGCCGCCGGTTGGCATGATCAGGAGGGCATCGGGCGGCCACAGTTCCGGCAGCGTGACGCGTTCGATCGCCCCCGATTCATCCGTGACCCGTCCATCGACCGGCAGAATCAATGCCAACTCGGCGTCGCGCGTGCTCCGTTGCGAGTTCAGATCGAAGTGACGCAATTCCACAATGTCGTCACCCCAGAACTCGAGGCGAACCGGTTCGGCCATGCCGAATGAATAGATATCGAAGATGCCGCCACGCACCGAGAACTGCGCCACATCTTCGACCATCGGCACGCGCTCGAACCCGATGGATTCCAGATGCGCCGACAGGGCCTCCGGTCGACGCACATCGCCTTTGCGCAACTCCAGTCGAGCGCCCGCCAAGGTGCGTGGCAACGACGTTTGTTCGAGCACGGCGCGCGCGGTGGTGAGCAGCAGGCGCACGCCGCTTCTCCCCAGCTTCTCGAGCGTTTCCACACGCTCTCCGGCTACCTCGGCGTGGGGCTCGACTTCACCAAACCCTTCGCGCGGCGGATAGAGTGCCACCGGGATGTCGTCGACCAGCGATTGCAGGTCGGCGAGCCACCGCTCGGCGTCGCCCAGTTGGTCGGCGACCACCACCACAAGGCGCTGCGGCAGCGCGCGCGCCAACGCGGCGATGAACACGGCGTCACTGCTGCCGGCCAGTCCGCCAATACGGAGAGAAACGCCGGGGCCGGGCAGCGCGCGCAGCACGCGGGAGAACGCCGGCAGCGCCTCGACGGCGTCGAGGAGACGAGGTAGACCCATCTAGCGGCGTATGAAAGGCGAAATTCGTGAACTCACGCAGCGCGCGAGGCGACGACTGGCTCGACGCGATGCGTCGGAGCAGGCGCCGACGCGCCTCTCGAAAACCAGGCTTCAAGCAGCAGGGCGAGCAAGGCGATGGCCAGCAGCGGCGCCAGCAGTGAACGTCCCGCAGCCTGATCAAGCGTGTGCGCCCGCCATTGCGCTGCTACTGTATCGACACCAACAAATCGACCGCTCACGCGGGCGCGAAATGCCCGACCGACCGTGCCACGCGCCTCTGATCGCACATCGGATTCGCTGGCCTCGGGATTGACAACGATCGCACCGACGCGCGCCGCCTGTCGTCGAAGAAAATACACGCCACTCTCATTGGGCACCGTCAAGCGGTCGCCGGACATCGGCACGATCGTGCGATCAGGACGCTCCAGTCCCGACGCGGCGCTGAGCGACCGATCGACCAGTTGCTGTCCCGGTGTGGCCATGAGGATCTGCCCGTCGTCGCCCAATCGGCGGGACAGCGCGTCCAGCAACCACGGGACGAAACCCGCGCGCAGCGGGAGGTCGGTGGCCTCGGGATCGATCGGGGAGGCCAACAACACATAGCCATCACCAGCCACCGCCCACGGAGTTCCACCGGCCGTGGCCATTGTATCCGACGCACCGGCCGCGGTCGCGCCCGGCGATCGCTGCAGCGGATAGCGCACGCGAACCTGCACACCCTCGAGCGTGGACGCGCCGCGCGCGAGTACCAGATCGCGGGCAATCGCGCCGAAACGCCAGGGAATACCAAGTCGGGCAAGGGTGCGATTGGCTTCACCAATTCGCACAGGGTCTGACGGGGCCGTGAGCAACACGGGTGTAGACGCGACTGGTGCATCGGCTCCCGACACGGTGACCACTCCGCGGACGCCCACGGTGGCACGCTCCAGTCGCTTCTCCTCTACCAAGGTGGCGATCGCCGCGGTCAAAAAGGGGCCCGCCTCCGCACGCGCGACCACCGTGGGCGGAGGCGCGACCCGCACCGCGAACCAGCGCACATCATCGCCGCGCAATTCGTCGGCATTGAGTTCTACACTCCCGCGCACCCAGCCCGACGCTGCGCTGGCCAACCGCTGCGACACGCGTGCGGGCGCGTCGGCCGTGGCGGACAATGCCGTACCTCGGGCCACCGTTCGACCGTCGAGTGTCACACGCCACGCGCTCGAATCCGGCGATACCAACGCAAACGCAACCGTGCCAGCGGGCGTCCATCGGGCGGGCTCGGCACGCACATCAACCACGGCCGCATTCTTCAGGGCACCCGGCGAACGAATCAATAATTGAATCGGGACATCGCCCGCGTCGATCGCGCGAGGCGTGGCGCTGTCGCCTTGCGCGACCGGCCAGGTGGTGGCCTGACCGTCACTCACCAGTGCCACGACCGGTGCGCGCGGTGCACCGCTTCGCACCAGCGTGATCGCCCGTCTGGTGGCGGCCGACATGTCTCCCTGCCCTCCCAACGGACGCAGCGCCGTGAGCGCGTCCTGCAGCGAGGAGACCGCGCCGCCGATGACACGACCGTCGGCCGTGACCAACCATGCCCGATCATCAGGTGTGAGTGCTCGCAAGAGTTCGCGCGACTCGCGGCGCAGGTCGTCCAGCACCACCCGTCCATCATGGACGGCGCTGCTGCTCATCGAATTGTCCACGACAATCGCCACCGCCACCGGCGCGTGGCCGAGTCCGGCGAGTTTGGCAATGGGCCGCGCCGCGGCGAGGGCGAGCGCCAGCACGGCCAGCATGCGCAGGAACAGCAGCAAGCGATGGCGCAACTTGCGTTCGCGACTGTGCTCCTGCTCCATGCGTGTGAGATAGCGCACCGCGGGGAAATCCACCGTCCGGGCCACGCGTCGGCGCAGCAAGTGCACCAGCAGGGGCACACCGGCCAGCGCCGCGAGGAACAGGAAGTACGGCGCAAGGAACGCCATCAGCCGACTACGCTCAAATCATCGCTCCACGGCCGTTCACGCCCGCCAGATGTCGCAGCGCCTTGCCAAACGGTTCGTCGGTGGTGGCGAGCGCATAGCGCGCACCGGCGCGTCCGAGCGCCGCACGCCATTCGTCGAGCGCTTCGCGCACCGTCGCCTGATAGGCGCGCCGTACGTCTGATGGCGCGGCGGACACCTGCTGGCGCGATTCCGGGTCGCGATAGAGCGCTTCGCCCGCCTCAGGGAAATCGCGCTCGGCCGGATCCATGACCTGTACGACCAGCACCTCGTGTCCACGGGCGCGCAACGTACGCGCGGCATCGGCAACCGGCGCGGTAACCACCAGCAGGTCGGAGACCACGACCACGAATCCCGGGCGACTGACAATGCGTCCGGCCTGCATCATCGCGCCGGCCACGTCCGACGCATCACCACCACCAGGTTCATCCAGTGCGGCAATCAGGCGGGGCCACTGGGCGCGCTGAGCGCGCGGCCGAATAATGTTGCGCACGCCCGCGTCGAATCGCACGAGGCCCACCGCGTCGCGCTGGCGCAGCAACAGCAGCGCGATGGCCGCGATGAGTCGTTCGGCGTATGCCAGCTTGGTCAGCCGCGCCGGATCGCCGGTCCATTGCATCGACTTGCTGGTATCCAGCACGAGCACGGCGCGCGCGTTGGTCTCTTCCTCAAACTGCTTGACCAGCCACCGATCGGCCCGTGCGGCGATTCGCCAATCGAGATAGCGGAGGTCGTCACCGGGCATGTAGGGTCGGTGCTCGGCGAATTCCACGCTGAATCCCTTGCGTGGCGATCGATGCAAGCCCGTGATGAAACCGTCCACGGCCCATCGGGCCACCAGTTCGAGGTGGCCGAGGGCAGCAAGGACGGCCGGGTCCAGCTGATCGGCGCGTGGAGTGGACATGAATGTAAGGTCGCACTCTGAGTAGGCAGTAGGAAGTCAGGAGTCGGAAGTACCGGGAACCGAGTACTCAGTACTTCCGGTTCAATCACCAACCATTCCGTCGCTGGGTGCAAAGGAGTACTGAGTACTCAGTTCCCAGTACTTCCGACTGCCGACTTCCAACTTCGGACTCTTTTATGCGTTAGATTTACAGGTTGTTCCGGTTCGACCTCAATTTCAGCCCGGCCATCAGTTTGAAGCTCAGCCACATTCGCAACTTCTGCATCGTCGCCCATATCGATCACGGCAAGTCGACGCTGGCCGACCGGCTGATCGAAATGACGGGTACCCTGCAGAAGCGAGAAATGAAGTCGCAGGTGCTTGATACCCTCGACCTCGAGCGCGAGCGTGGCATCACGATCAAGCTGAACGCGGTTCGCATGAGCTATTCGGCCAATGATGGTGAGACGTACGAATTGAACCTCATTGACACGCCGGGCCACGTTGACTTCACCTATGAGGTCTCGCGTTCTCTGGCGGCGTGCGAAGGGGCGATCCTGGTGGTGGACGCGTCGCAAGGCATTCAGGCGCAGACCCTGTCCAACCTCTTTCTCGCCATGGACGCAGGACTGGAAATCATTCCGGTACTGAACAAGATCGACTTGCCGGGCGCCGAGCCCGAACGTCGTCGCCAGGAAGTGTGCGACCTCATTGGCTGTCTGCCGGAAGACGTGCTGTCGGTGAGCGCGAAGGAGGGTTCAGGCGTTCCGGCGCTGCTGGAACAGATTGTCGCGCTCGTGCCACCGCCGCGCGGTAATCCAGACGGGCCGCTGCGCGCGCTGATTTTCGACTCCTACTACGACAAGTATCGCGGTGCCATTCCCAGCATCCGCGTGGTGGATGGCGAGATCCGCAAAGGCACCAAGATCACCTTCGGCGCGTCCGACAACGTGTACGAGGTGGACGAAGTCGGGCTGCTGCAACTGCGTCAGGTGAAGACCGACGTGCTGCAGGCCGGCGAAGTGGGCTACGTGGTGGCCAGTGTGCGATCGGTTCGTGAGACGCGCGCCGGCGATACGATTTTCGATCAGAACAATCGCGCGCCTGAGGCGTTGCCGGGGTATCAGGAAGTGAAGAGCTTTGTGTTCGCGGGCCTGTATCCGACGGACACCACGCAGTACGAAACGCTGCGCGATGCCCTGGAAAAAATGAAGCTCAACGACGCATCGCTGCAGTACGAGCCGGAAACGTCCATAGCGCTGGGGTTCGGGTTCCGCTGCGGCTTTCTGGGTCTGCTCCACATGGAGATCGTGCAGGAGCGACTGACGCGCGAATACAATCTGGATCTCGTGACCACGGTGCCGAGTGTGGAGTATCAGGTGCACCTGACTGATGGCACGATGTTGCTGGTGGAGAACCCGGCACTGATGCCGACGCCGGGGATCATCTCGTCGGTCGAGGAGCCGTACGTGAAGGCGCGTATCATGTGCCCCACCGATTACATCGGTCCCATCATGACGCTGGGCACGGAACGCCGGGG
>JANOKE010000060.1:0-5059 GCA_031419135.1 Gemmatimonadaceae bacterium | reverse complement strand
AGTGATTCGCACGATCGCGGAGAACGATGTTGTCTTCCTGCACGCTCGTTTCACACCCGCCGCCGGCGCACCGCCCTAAACGATCGCAGACGTGTTTCGCCTGCAAGATGGTCGCATCGTGGAACACTGGGACGTCGTCGGCGGCCCTCCGGCGCAGCCGCGCAATCCCAACTCGCGATTCGAACGTCCGCTTCGTCGACGTCGGTGTGCGGTGACAACGAACACACGTTCGGCAGACAGGAGACGCAGGGACACCGGAAAGTGGGTCGGGGGGACGAGATGTCGGCGCGGACTCGACGAGGGGGGCGGCAGTTGCCTTTCCCTTTTTCTCGTTGTATGGTGAGTGTATGGCGAGACTGATTTCGACGACCGTACGGCTTGACGAAGAGGACGTGCGCGCACTGAAGCGCGCCCGAGCGGCGGGATTTTCGGCCTCCGAGCTCATTCGGAAAGGCCTGCGTGTCGTGGCCTCGCGGTACTACACGGGTCGGCGTCCCCCATCGACACGTCTTTTTGAGTCCACAGACACGAAGTTGGGGGACGAGTCGCAACTGTTCAGAGACCTGGAAGATTGAGTCCGCCAATCGTGGCGGATACGGGGGGGCTGCTTCGGGCGCTCGCCCGTACGCCCCAAGGCGGAGCGAGCTTTCCGGAGTACGAAGCCGCACTAACCTCAGCGAGCCGGGTCATCCTTCCGGGGCTCGTTCTGGCGGAGGTGGACTACGTTCTTCGCGACAACCGTCCGGCAATGCGCAAGCTCGTCGCGGAAGTATTCGACGCCGGAACACGCTACGAATACGAACTCCCTCTTCCCTCCGATCTCGCTCGAGCGCTTGAGTTCGACGCCAAGTTCAGGGACCTCCGAATGGGACTCGTTGATGGAACAGTGGTCGCTGTTGCCGAGCGGCGGCAGGTGTACCGGGTTCTAACGACTGATCATCGTGATTTCGCGGCAATCCGCGTCGGTCCGCGGTTCGCGCGTGCCCTTGAGCTGGTGCCATGAAGAGCCCGGAACGGCGGTGCCGCCGAACAACTCGGGAGGGCCGCCCTTTTGTGTGGGGGCCGACGTTGGCAACATCGCGGACGCAGGTCACGCTTCTCACACTCGAACTCGCCTCCCGATACAAGCATTTGACCAGTACGGACAGCCGATTGATCCTCAGGTTGGCATGACTCCGATCTTTCAGCCGTTGGAGTGTTGCTGAGAGTTGTTGGAACAGGGTTCTACATTGCGCGATATGGATTGTTGTTGACAGCGCAGCATGTTATCGACGAGCTGAAACGGCGCTCAGGTTTCGCATCGCGTATCGGCGACACGGGCAGTTTCATGCGCCATGCAGCAACACCCCTTCCTGCACCGACTGTCGCCGGAAGGGATCGCCTTTGACCGCAAACGCCTCATCGCAGTTCGACGTCACGGCCGACGCACCTCACCCGTTCCGCGAGCCGCCACCGCACATTCCACGAAACGGCATGCCGTACACAGACGTGTCGGCGGGCGGCGTGCCGCCATGTCAATCGCACTCCACACGTCTCGGCGATTGGCGCCATCGTACTCCAACACCAGCAGCAGACGCTCGCGAAATGGCAAGCTGGTCGAGTCGGAACAGAACAGTATCGGGAGGGCTCCCGCCGAGCGCGCCGACTGCGCCGCCGCCGGCAGGCTTACCACGAGTACTAAACCGAGAACCAGTCGCGCACCCCTTCTCCCTTCGGGCTGGCGACTTTGGTTGATGTCAGGCATGATAAGTATCTTGCAGCACGCATTGGAATTTCCGCAACTCGATTTCCACGCGACACACCCCCCCGTCCCTACTCCTGTGCGCCCCCTGCTCTCGCTGACGATCCCGCTGGTCGCGACGCTTTCGACCGGCCTTACGCTGGCCGCGACCACACCGCAACCTCCCAAAAAACCGGCAGCACGGCCCGCCGCAGCCGCACAGCCTGCGCTCGCTCCCATTACCCTCGATTCGGCGTTCAAGCGGAACTTCCGCTGGCGCAATCTTGGCCCCGATCGGGGCGGTCGTTCGATCGCCAGCAGCGGTGTGGTCGGCCAACCCAAGGTTGCCTACTTCGGTGCAGTTGGTGGTGGTCTGTGGAAAACCGTCGACGCGGGTGACACCTGGGCGCCCATCACCGACGGGCAGATTACCAGCGCATCGGTGGGCGCGATCGCGGTGAGCGAGTCCAAACCGGATGTGGTATTCATCGGCATGGGCGAGTCGTGCATTCGTGGCAACATCATGCCCGGCGACGGCATCTATCGGAGTCTTGATGCCGGCAAAACGTGGAAGCACGTTGGCTTCCGGAATGTCGACGCCATCTCGAAAATCCGCATTCATCCCACCAACCCCGACATCGTATATGCGGCCGTGTTCGGCAAGTACAGCGTGCCGAGCGCCGAGCGTGGCGTGTACAAGAGCACCGATGGTGGCACCAGTTGGCGAAAAGTGCTGGGCCGTGATGACAAGACCGGCGCCGTGGACATTGTGATCGATCGCGCCAACCCCAATGTATTGTACGCGGCCATGTGGGAGGCGTATCGCAAGGAATACCAGATGTCGAGCGGGGGCGCAGGCAGCGGTTTGTTCAAGAGCACCGATGGCGGCGAAACGTGGATCGAGATCACGCGCAACAAGGGCATGCCCAGTGGATTGGTGGGCCGTATTG
Source organism: Gemmatimonadaceae bacterium (assembly GCA_031419135.1). GTDB lineage: Bacteria > Gemmatimonadota > Gemmatimonadetes > Gemmatimonadales > Gemmatimonadaceae > Gemmatimonas. The sequence goes on along the minus strand of JANOKE010000060.1, from coordinate 2,389 downwards.
GCGTGGCGGTGACGGCGGCGAATTCCAATCGCGTGTACGCCTTGGTGGAGAACGACAACGGCGGCCTGTTCAAGAGCGACGACGCCGGCGCCACGTGGACGTTGGTAAACAGCGACCGCAATGTGCGGCAACGCGCCTTCTACTACACGCATGTGTTTGCCGACCAGAAGAACGCCGACGTGGTGTACATGCAGAACACGTCGATGTTTCGCTCTGTCGACGGCGGCAAGACCCTGTCGAACGTTGGCAACGGCACGCACGGTGACTTTCACGATCTGTGGATCGATCCGGTCGATCCAACACACTTGGTGGTCGCGAACGACGGCGGTGGGAGCGTGTCAATGGCAACGGGTAGCGCGTGGACACCACAAGACTTCCCCACCGAGCAGTTCTACCATGTGGCAACCACGGCGCACATCCCGTTTCACGTGTGCGGCTCGCAGCAGGACAACAGCACGCTGTGTGTGCCGTCCAACTGGAACGCTCCGACTGCCGGCTTCGGTCGCGGCGGCGGCGGTGGTGGTGGTGGTGGTGGAGCGGCTGCCGCAGCGCCGGGCGCCTATCGCGACCCAACGGCGGGCGGCATGGCCGCGGCGTACGTGGCCGGCGGCGGTGAGCCAGGCTACATCGCCCCCGATCCACTCGATCCCGATCAGTTCTATTCGGGCACGAACAACGGCAGCTACGTTGACAAGTTCAATCGTCGCACCGGTCTTTCCCGCGAAGTCAATCCGTATCCGTGGTTCTATTCCGGCGAGCCATCGAAGGAGATCAGGGAACGGTGGCAATGGACGTTTCCGATTCTCTTTTCACCAATGAATCCGAAGATGCTGTTCGTGTCGTCGCAGCGTCTCTGGCGCACGACAGACGGCGGACGTACGTGGGCGCGACTGAGCGGCGACCTCACCCGTCACGCACCGGAAACGCAGGAGAAGTCGGGTGGTCCGATTACCGGCGACATGAACGGGCCCGAAGTGTACGGCGTGATTTTCTCAGTCGGCCCCGCGAAGCGTGATGTCAACGTGATCTGGACTGGCTCGGACGATGGTCTCGTGCACATAACGCGTAACGGGGGCAAAGTGTGGGCCAACGTGACGCCGAAGGACATGCCGGATTTCGGGCGCGTGAGTCAAATCGATGCGTCGGCGTTCAATCCCGGCGCTGCGTACATCTCGGTGCGTCGCCCGCTGCTGGACGACCGCGCGCCCTACATTTTCCGCACTACCGACTACGGCAAGACATGGACAAAGATCGTGAACGGCATTCGCCCCGATGCCTACGTGCATGCCGTGCGCGAAGACCCCACGCGCAAAGGGCTGCTGTACGCTGCAACGCAGCATGGTGTGTACGTCTCGTACGACGACGGCGCACAGTGGCAGGATCTGTCGCTCAACATGCCCGACGTGCCGATTGCCGACCTGGTGGTCGAAGCGAACGAACTGGTAATCGCCTCGCACGGACGCGGATTTTGGATTCTCGACAACATCGGTCCGCTGCGCCAGGCCACGCCCGCCATTCTGGCGGCCGGCTCGCATCTCTATACGCCGCCGGTCACCGTGCGATCGGGCGCGGGTGCGACACTCGTGTACAATTTCACCGCCGCACCCAAACGCGCGACGCTCGAGATTCTCGATTCCACCGGTGCGGTGCTGCGGAAGTTCGAAGCCGACACACTCACGTCGGCACAGCGCGCGGCCGCGGCAACAACAGGCGGCGGCGGACGCCGCGGTGGCGGCCCATCGATTCTGCCCATTGCGTCGGGTATGAACCGTGTCATGTGGGATTTGCGCATCGAGGCGATTCCCAGTTTCCCGGGCATGATTCTGTGGGGCGCAGGAACCAACGGTCCGGCCGTACCGCCGGGCACGTACACCGCACGCATTGTTGCCGATGGTGCCACCATGAGCGCACCCGTCGTGGTGAAACGCAATCCGCGCTTGCCCGACGTCACCGACGCCGACCTGCGTGCGCAGTACGCGTTTGGCAAGAAGGTGCGCGACAAAACCACCGAAGCCAACGAAGCCATTATCGCTATTCGGCGCGTGAAAACGCAGCTCGATCAGCGTCTCACCAAAAGCGATGACGCGGCGCTCAAGTCAACCGGCGCGACCCTCAAAACCAACGCATCGGGCGTGGAGGAGAGCGTGTACCAGGTGCGAAATCAGAGCGGACAGGATCCACTCAACTTCCCGATCAAGGTCAACAATCGACTCGCCAACCTGCTCTCAATGTCCGAGCGCGGCGATGGTCCTCCGGGAACGTACATGCCGGAGATCCTGGATATCCTGTCGAAAGAACTCAACGGCTACAGCGCTCGACTGCAGACCGTGTGGAAGACCGATCTCGTGGCCGTGAACAAGGAACTCGCTCGGCTCAAGTTGCCGCCGCT
>JANOKE010000059.1:0-1859 GCA_031419135.1 Gemmatimonadaceae bacterium | reverse complement strand
GACTGCACACGCGCGCGCCGCCAATGTTCATCGATGAATCTCCTGCGTCGTTTCTCTCGCGGAGCAGCGGGCCGACGGGCGTCGTTCCACCCCAAATGATTCACGACGCGGTCGTCTCGCGTCGCCACGGTGCTCCGACCCTTCGGCCGAGTCGGCCGAGTCACCGATTCTCGGCGTAGTGTCACGCTCCGGGTGCGTTCGGTGATGGTGGCGACCACGCGAGCAATTGCAGAAGGAAGACGTGCCGGGGAGGAGCGCGGTCACATGTTCGTGTGCGCGGTGACCAGTCGGCGTCGCGACGCGCGAGCGTGATACTGACGTTGATAGCTTGCATAGCCATTTCAAGCGGCTTGTCGCCGCGCATTCTCGACCTCGCCCGCCGCGGCATCGTGACGCTGCCCAAGCGCGCGCCCTCGACCGCCTGGCTGGAGCTGCCGTTGCCGCGCCTCAAGAAAGGCGGGTCGGTCGTCGCCGCCCTCCTCGACGAACGCGAGCGTGGCTGGTGAAGTTCTGGGACTCATCGGCGATTGTGCCATTGCTGGTACGCGAGCCCACCACACCGCGACTGCGCGCGCTGTACCATGCGGAGCCAAATCCCATGGTGTGGTGGGGTACATTCGTGGAGTGCGCATCGGCCCTCGCGCGGCGGCACGCTGAGGGCGCGCTCGACGGCGTCGGCATGGCCGCTGCGATTACGCGGCTCGAGAAGTCCGCGGTTGATTGGCTCGAGATATCGGCAGGCCCGGAAATCCGTACACAGGCCGTTCGCCTCGTTCGCCTCCACCGCCTGCGTGTCGCGAACGCGCTGCAACTTGCCGCCGCCATCGTGGCTTCGGACCTTGACCCGTCGAGCATCGAGTTTGTGACGCTTGACTCACGTCTGGCCGAAGCCGCCGAGCGCGAAGGGTTCACCCTCGTTCTTTCGTAGGGATAGTCGGGAGCAGAACTCCCACCGGAAACGGCTCAAGAAAGGTAGGGGCAACAGTTCGCGGGTACGACGGTGACTACCACGGTTGTGCCGATCGCGAAAAATAACGGCCAGCTCTACATTGACCGAATACGAATCCGGTAGGCCGGCTCGGCCTCTTTCAGATCGACACGCCAGCGGGTCGACGGCCTTCACGCACCGCCGTCACCAGGTCGTCGCGAGAGATGCGTAGCTTGAGCGACGGCACATCGAGCGGAGATCCTGTTTGCTGTTCCGGGCGAAGCACGAACACTTGACCGTCACGACGTCGGATGCGTACGGCGCCTTCCCGACGCGCCTTCTCCAAGAGAGTGGCGAGCTGTTGACGGGCCTCGGAATACGTGAACTCTTTCATGCAGCAACCTCAACAAGTTGCACTCCCGTCGCGGTCGCGGCCCCCTGCTGGCCGCGATCGAGGGTGAGGAGCGGGGCCCGCTGCGACAAGGCGCAGGTGTATCAGGAATTCCCGCCAAAACCAGCTGCCAGGAACGTCTCCACGCTCATGGGCGACACGCCGAAACGTTTCGCCGCAACACTCCAGTCAGTAAATCGCCCCTCACGGGTAGCCGTGAAGTAACCCATCCGCATAAAGCGAGCTGCGACTTCGTGGAACGGCCGCAACAGAAGTCCGCCGGTCCAGAGCACCGGAGCCGGTATTCGCCGACGGCGTACTTTCACACCCATGTGACGCTCAATGAGGCTCACCAGTTCATTGGACGAAAGGTTGGAGGGTCCACCGATGTCGATCTCCTCGTTGATGATGTCGGATTGCTGGAGAATCCGCAGCGAAAACTCGGCGACGTCTTCGCTGGCGATGTAATTGCCGACGGTCTCACCATCACCGAAGAGCACGGCTTTCCCGTTCTTGCGAATACCGTCGACAATCATCGCG
>JANOKE010000058.1:0-10957 GCA_031419135.1 Gemmatimonadaceae bacterium | reverse complement strand
TGTGGTTTGTTTTTTGTTTTGGGGTGTGTGTTGGTTGTCTTGTCCCCCCCCCCTTTCCCCCCCAACCCCCCACCCCCCCCCTCCCCCCCCACCCTGTTCCTTCTTGCCGCGGCCCGGGCGATGCGTTCGGCGCGGTGAGATTCTGCCCGACAACCGCAAACGGTTGGCCGCTGGACCCTCAGTAGGCGTACCCAAAAATAATGTCCATCTCGTCGGTGGAGAGCAGCCCGAAGCTCACGGTGCGATCGGTCACATTGTTCCACGTCACGACACTCACCAACGCATCACCAATTTCCAGCACCAACGGTATCGCGAAGTTCACGAACCCCGGATGCTCCCAATCGGTATTCGTGTAGACCGTGGTCTCCGTCCCGTTGGCACGACGCAGATGAATTTCGAAGCGTTCACCCATGGAGTGCATGTGTGACGTGAGGCCGAGTACCGTAGTGCGGGCGCTCATGGTGAACACCTTGCGCACCGTGGTGCGTTGACCGGGCGGCAACGTGAAATCGGTGTTCGCCAGATTGAGTGAGCGCGCCACCGTGGTTACCTGGGCGCGATCAGTGGTGTACAGATTGGCGAACGCCTGACCCGGCAAATTCACCGGTGACCGATTCACGTAATGCACGTTGAAGTCGAGCGAGGTGTTGGCCGGCAACTTGAGGGCCACGCCGGGCGGAAAGCGATAGTCAAAGTCGGGTGTCATGGCACCCGCGAAGAACACATGACAGGCCATCGGCAGCATGTTGATGATATTCATCGAACCATCGGCGTTCCGGATGTCACGGACCGCGTCCGGTGTCGGGCGCAGATTGCACGGAAATGCGGTTTTGGTTTCGTCAAACTGATACAGCAGCAGATGATGACTGCCGGGACGCATTCGCGATTCGATGCGCGTCACGTACAGATCGCCAGGATTCGCGACGCGCCGATACACGAACAACTCGCGTTCGGACGTTGGCGACACGGCGAAACTGTCCACCCGCAGTTGCAACCCCGCGGTGGATGGTGGGGCCGCCAGCGGGGTGAATGTTGCCGTCTGCAACCGCGCATCGAGGAGCACAGCGGTGTCCACCACGTGACCGATGCGCGGAGCGCCGGCTTCGATCCAGCGCCGCACATACTCCAGTTGACCGGCGGTGAGACCCTGCGTAGTGCCCGACGGCATCAACTGGCCATAGTCTCGACTGTGATGGCCGGGAACCCACGCCAGTTTGTGAAAGAGCAGCGAGCTGTCGGCGCGAAACGCCTTCACACGAAGCATTCCGTCGGCGCGGGCGATCTGTTGCACCGACGACACGCCGATCAGCTGTGCATATGCCGAGTCGGCGGTGAGCACCAACTGCGACTGCCGCGCGGGGCTCGATCCGCTGGTGTGGCACGACACGCACGACGGGTCGATGATGTCACGCTGGATGCGCGCAAAGGTGCCGTCGGGGAGCTTGGTGATCGATGCGGGCGTGGCACTGTCGCCGCTACAGCCGGCCAGCCAAGCGGTCGTCAGCAGCACCGAAAAAACACGGGTTGACAGTTTGGTCACGCGGGGACCATGATGCTGGGGTGCAGTACGAAGCTGTCCGTCATTCAAAGAGGATGTCACGGCGCGGCGTGGAAGTAAACACCCACGAGTGGCTCGGGTGTGCTCAGCGCGTCCAGATGGCCACGACACAGCGGGCCTGCCGAAACGCCGCCTTGAACTCCAGCGGGATTTCCGACGGACCGGTGTACACCTCAATGGCGTCAACGGTGTTGACGGCGATCTGGTCGAGCGGATTGGCTTTGGGCATTGGCACCGCGACCACGGGTGGCAGGCCCTTGCCTCGACTTTCCAATGGCAAGTACCGCACCGTATCGACCTCCTTGTCCGGAATGGGGGTGGCCAGCAGGACGCCGTCTACGATCAGCACGCCCTCGCCGCAGCCCCAGCTGCGCCCCTTCATTCGGCGCAACAACTGACTCAAATCCGTGATGGCGCGCTTCTCGATTTCCACGCGCGTGAGAAACTGCGACGCCGGCGCTCCCGAATGCGCACGACGCCAGGTGAATCCCACGTCGTCGAGTTTGATGGCCAATGCTTCGGCTTTCGTGACCACCGCTGCCAACGGCGTGGCCCGTTGTCGGACGCTGTCCGTTCCGGTGGAGCTCTGCGCGAGGAGCACCCCAGCCCGAATCGCCGCCGAGATCTCGCAGAGCGCGAAGAACATCACGCAGGCCGATTGACGGTTCATGAGGGCATCTACTGCATCCGGAAGAGATAGCTCAGTTTGAGAAAAAACACATCACGGGTGCGCTGCAATCGTTCGGGTCCAGCAGGGCGGTTTGCCTGGAGTGCGTTACCGTACCCGATGTAGAACACGGTCCCGGGCGAGGGCAGGTACGAGAACAGGAAATCCACGCGCGCGCGGGTGCGCTCAAACGCGGCGGCCCGCGCATACGACCCGTTGGCCGAGCGGAGGTACACCGGCAGATTGGTGCGTGAGTCGTCGCGCAACGAGTCCTGCTCCGTTCGCGAATACTCCCCTATCAACCGCACAAAGACCTGACGCGTCACCTGATACTCCATGCGCAGCCGCTGCACACCTCGCGTTTGCACGCGTGTGCCGTCGGTTTTTCGGTCGAACGTGTCGTAGGCGAGCGTACCCGACAGCCGAAGTTGTTCCGTGGGACGCACGTTGAGCGTACCTTGAACACTGGAAATGATGGCAGAACTCCACTCGGGAAAGTTTTCATCCTGTCCGACAATCGCAAATGTGTTGAATGAGAACTTGCGAAACTCCGGCGTCGCGACCGAAAGCACCCAGTCGAGGTTGGGAAGGTTCTCCGTGCCGCGATAGCCCACGGTGTCCACACCACCAGTGCGTGGCGCGAACAGAAAGTAATTCGCATAGAGATCACGATCGTAGCTGAACTCTTCGATGAGCGCTTGCCCTCCAACTTGCCAGCCGCCCCGGAGCCGCGTATTCAAACGCAGGTGAAACTTCACGTCTTGCGCGGGGCGACGATTCACCAGATCGTCATACCGCCAGGTACCATCCAGGAAAAGCTCGGGGGCAAACACCTCGAGGCGTGCACCCTTGGTGCCCAATCGGGTGTACCGATGCGTCGTGGCGAGATTGGCCACACCGGCGCGCGAGATGAATCCGCTTTGCGCATCGAAGTCGTCGCTGATCGCACTGGTTGCGTATCGCGAGTAGTAGTGATTTCCGTTTCGCGTGGTCGAGAGGTTCCACAGCGGAGCGCGAATCGTTTCCGTTCCGCTCCGCGTCGCACTGCCGGCCAACTGCCATTGCGTGGACACGATGCCGCGCACGACGCGACCGTCGATTCCGAGGACGCGGTTCCAGTTCGCGCCATCAATCTTGTCGGTGTAGGCGAATCCCACACGACTGGTGGCGCCCAGATCGCGCTGCACGCGCACGATGTTGAAGATCGGCAACCGATCACCGGTGCTCGACGCCTCTCGGCTGTCGACGGCTGACAGCACGCCGATATCGAATCCCTGGTGTTTACCGGAGAGCTTGGTGGCCGCCACCGGCTGGCTGATGCGCCGCGTGTAAATCAGCTGACTGGGCGTCGTGAACTGTTCCTGACTTTCCAGAAAGAAGGGACGACGCTCGGGGAAAAAGACGGCGCGTCGGGGGTCGTATTGAAACTGAGTCGCGTCGGCCTCGACCTGCGAGAAATCGGGATTGGCCGTACCAGCCAACGTGAGGTTGCTGGTGATGCCCCAGCGGGCACTGCCACCCACCTCAGGACGCGACTGGGCGTAGCCCCAACCGGCCGCCGTAGGACTTGATGCCCCCACGGCGCTCGCGGTAATTGTGGGAATCAGATCGACGGTGAGTCCGCGACGCAAGTCGCGAAGCCCCGACAAAGTACCGGACTGCGCGAGAAAACTGGCGTTTGCCCGCAACGCGGGAGCCCAGCTTTCCTCATGCCCAGTTGCTTGCACGGTGCGAATGACGTGCAACTGCCACTGCTGTTCGGCGCCGGCGCGGTAGCGGAGACTCTTGAACGGAATGGCCAACTCCACTTCGAACCCGTAGTCGGTGAGATGTCCTTTCGACTGCCACACGTAGTCGGGTGCCAGATCGGCGTTCTCGCGCGATCGCGCCGTACCTCCGAAGAATCCACCACCGGAGGCGGCGCCGGTTTCCGTCAACACGCCGTCGCTTTGCACGCCGAGGGGATTCACCGCGAACACCAGTGCTTGCCGACTGTCGTTGTAAGTGCCCAGAAACAGCTGGACGTTGTCGTCTTGGGTAATCCGGTCACGGTCGGCCAGCGTGGCACGCACGGACCCTGCGGGGGCGAACGCGCGAACGCCTACATGCAGCGCGGTCGCTGAGTACCAAACCAACACCTCGGTACTGTCTTGGGCCGCAATCCCATCTGAGGGAAAGAACTGTGAAAACCCGGTCAACACGGCCGCGCTATTCCACTCGACTTCGCTGAGCTGCCCGTCCACGGTGCCGGCTTCATCGCGACGGGGCGTGGCGACGGTCAATTGGCGTCGTCGTCCATCGAAAACCGGACCAGCGCGCTGGCCGCCCGTGGCGGCGTTGACGACCGACCAGTGGCCGCCGATGGAGTCTATCACAGGGGCGGGGACCGCCTGATGGGCAATCAGAACAAAAACGCTGCCGACGATGAGTGTGATCACAAGGAGATGGAACGGGGCTTCTCAGGGGATGGGTGAATCGAGACGGGAGCACGTTAAGGTATGTCCGGCGCACAGTCCAATCGAGACCAATTCGGTGCCTTGCGCGTCTGCTGGTGGGACATGAAACGCAAGATTACAAGATTCTTGATATTACTTTATCCACATCTTGAATGTGAATAATTGTGATTTTTCCACGAGTCGCCCGTCACAATCCTGGCATGATCCCCTTTCGCGTTACGAGGCGATGTATCATGTTGGCGTCGTAAAGGTTCTCACGTTTGTGGAGTTTTTGGATTTGTGATACTCTGTTAGATCTCAAACCAACCGGTCGTCGCATATGGGCTATTTACGGTGTGAAGGGTGTGGCGCGAAGGCGCTCTCGGCGGCGTCAACGTGTCCGAGTTGTGCGGCGCCATTTCACCTGCACGACGGGCGCGGCTCTCGCGTCGCCCTTTCTCGGTGCTCGGGGTGTGGCATCATGCATCGACGCGATCGGAGCTGTCACTGGTGTGGCGATCGTCGACCGTCTCTCTGGCGATCGCCGATGGCGCTGCGATCCGCAACCGGTATCGCAGCGGTAACGCTCGTCGCGGTTGGCAGTTGGGCCATGCGCGACCGGGTCGCTGATGTGTTGTCCATTGCCTTCACGAACGCGTCGAAGACCAAGACGTTGGACGCAACGCCAACCTATTCCGTCGACCTGTCGCCACCAGCGGCGCCCGCTCCCGCTCCTTCGGTGGCGCAATCACCGGAGTCGATTGCCGATACGTTGGTAGTAGCGTCTGCAGACGGTGCACTGGCGACGGCCGACTCTGTCCAGTGGGTTCCCGCCGTGGCAACGACGTGGGTCAATGTGCGGCGTGATGCGAGTCGGGACGGTGATGTGGTGGGCATTATCAAGCCCTCCGAGAGGGCCATGCTCGGTGTCGGGCGATCGCGATGGCGGCAAGTGAAGTCACCGGAGATCACCGGTTGGGTGGATGGTAGCCTGTTCCAAGCGGACTCCATTCGCACGCGCGGGTGAGGCCACTGGTTTCGCGCCGGTGCCACCATCGCGACGCGTTCACGCTGATTGAGGTGTTGGTGGTGATCGTGGTCATCGCCATCCTGGCCACGCTGGTTGCGCCCAACCTGTTCCGCAATGTGGGTGGCGCACGGATTGCGACGGCGCGCACGCAAATCGAGACATTCGGGACGGCGCTGGACCTCTATCGACTGGACAATGGCAGCTATCCCAGCACGCTGCAGGGGTTGAGCGCACTCTGGCAGCGACCGGCCGTCGACCCTCCGGCCAACTGGAAATCCCCGTATCTCCGAAAGGCCGTGCCGACGGATCCGTGGGGGCGTGACTATGTGTACCTCGCCCCTGGCCGCGTGAATCCACAGAGTTACGATCTGCTCTCGTATGGCGCCGACGGCCGGACCGGCGGCGAGGGTGAAAACGCCGATATTCTGAGCTGGAAGTAATCCGCGGGAGAGGTGCCCACCGGGCAACACGCATGCAACCGCACGCCGTGCACGCGAAATCCATAAGCGACGTCGGTGATCCCGATCGCGACTCGAGGTGGTGCGCGCATCTCGCGCACCGACTGCCCGACGGACCATGGCGCACACGATTTGCGCCAGCACCTACGGGGTACCTGCACCTCGGACATCTGGTGAACGCCTTGTACGTGTGGGGTATCGCCCGCGGCTATGGAGGCGAAGTCGTGCTGCGCATCGAAGACCATGATCGGATGCGCTGTCGCGGTGAATACGAGACTGCGATACTCGAAGATCTCGAATGGTTGGGTTTCGAGGCCGACGCATCACCGATTGACTCATTTCGCACCGGGGGAACCGGACATCCGTTCCGCCAGTCCGACAACGACCACCGTTACCTCAACGCGCTGAACACGCTGGCGCACATCGGTATGGTGTATCCCTGCGAATGCACTCGTCGCACCATCGCCGCCGTGGTGCCCCACGAGATGGGCGAGGAGCCTCGCTATCCTGGAACGTGTCGACACCGTCACGTCGATCCGCATCGGACGCTGGCTCGTCGCGTGCCATTGCCCGATGGCGACGTATCGTTTGACGACCTGCGTCTCGGCGTCATGACGCACGATCCCTCCGAACAGTGTGGCGACCTGTTGGCGCGAGATGCACGCGGTTATTGGACGTATCAGTTCGCCGTCACCGTGGATGATATGGCGCATGGCGTGGACGTGGTGATTCGCGGCGAGGACTTATTGGCGAGTACGGCGCGCCAGTGGCGACTCGCTCAGCTACTGGGACGTGCGCTACCGCCGACAGTGCTGCATCACCCGCTGCTCGTACATCCAGACGGCACCAAGCTGAGCAAAGCCAATCTCGACCGCTCACTGCGCGAACGTCGAGCGGCAGGCGACTCGCCGGAACGGTTGATTGGTGAGGCAGCGTACCTGGCCGGAATGACGCGCGCACCCGGCGCCGTGCGGGCCAGCGAGGTGGGGTCGCTGTTCCGCACTGGGTAATCGCTATCGGACGCCCAACAGGCCGAGCACGATCAGCAGCACCCACTGCGGTCCCTTGAATCCGTCCGCCCGGTCGTCGTAAGACTCTTCGAGCGCGTGCGCCCCGCGTCCAACTCCGCCGCCATCAAGCGTGATCGCCGGTATCCGCAGACTCATGGCCAGATTCGCATCGGTGCTCGACGTCGTAAGCGGCGCGTCGATTTTCATGACCAACGCTGCGGCACGCGCGGTGCGCACGACCGCGGCGCTGTCTGGCGTACGTCCTGCGGGGCGAATCCCGATGGTGTCAATAGTCATCGCAAGGGCGACCTTCGATCGCGGCCATCGCGCCCGCTCTTCAACGAGCGCTTTGCGCAACGCGACCTGCAACCTGGCATCGATCGCGGCGAGGGCGGCGGCGGATTCGCTGCGCAGGTCAATTTCCATGACCCCCCGGTCGGGGATGGAATTGACCGACGTCCCGCCGGACACCACGCCAACGTTAAACGTGACCTTTGGACTGGCGGAGGCCTGCAGGTCGGCGATTCCGGCGATTGCGCGTCCCATCGCATGAATCGGATTGGGCATGCCGAACGCGCCATAGGAATGACCACCAGGCCCCACGTAACTCACCCGATAGCGATTGCTCCCCACGCCGCCATTGGTGATCCCGAAGCCCGTGCCATCGACTGACAGAAAGACATCAATGGAGTCCCTGAGCGCACTGGCGAAAATCGCCCGGACGCCGCGCAGATTTCCCGGTCCCTCTTCACCCACGGTACCGACCACCAGCAGCCGACCGACAATCGGAATCTTTGCGCTGATCAGTTGCCGAACCGCTGCCAACGTCACGGCGAGTCCACGACAGTCGTCGCCGATGCCGGGTCCGGTGAGCTTGGTGCCGTCGCGCTTCACCCGTACGTCGGTCCCTTCGGGAAATACCGTGTCGAGGTGACCGCTCAGCAGCACGGTCGGACCGGTGCCGGCACCGCGAATCTCACCAATCACGTTGCCCTCGCGATCGATGCGCACGTGTTCCACGCCAAGGGCGATCAATCGGTCGCGAAATGCGGCGGCGCGGGCGGCTTCCTTGAACGGTGGCGCCGGGATCTCACAGAGCGCCACTTGCTGATCGAGGGTCCACGCGTTGTCCCGTTCGAGTGCCGTAAACGCCGTCTGCACCGAGGCAAGCCTGGCAATGCGCGCCACGTCACCAGCCGGCGCCGGTTGCGACTGCGCCCCACGTGTTGCAGTGACGAAGGCGCTCGCGATGATGACGATGCGAGCCGCACGGCAGGAGGCAAGTTGTTCAGGACGCATGAACCGAGTCGGGGCAAAAGGCCTGCAACAACGTGCCGCCCACCATTCGGTGGACGACGCGATGAAACCTACCGAACCGCATGTGACCGCGCACCATGATGCACCCGCGTTCTACGAGGAAATCGTCAGCGTCCCGTTGGCGGTATCGGTGACCACGGTGAACTCAAACAGGGAGGACGTGCGCTGTCCTCCGGTCCAGGCACCAGTGGATGCGAACATCGCCCCATGATTCGGACAGCGGAAGCTCGCTCCGTTGACGCCCACGGTTGTGCCGGCATGCGGACACACCAGCGAGAAAGCGCGATACGATGCCGCGTCCGAACGCACCACCGCGATGGGTGTACCGGTGCTGTTCAGGCGCGCAATGCCACCCACGACAGCAATAGCAGCGTAGTCGACCACGTTGATGGTGAGCCGCACGGTACCCGGACCCGTGGGGGAACCCAGGAGGCCATCACCACATGCCGACATGAGCACCGTGCCAATTGCTACAACGGTGCTCTGTGCGAGGAATGCGCGACGATCGAGGGAGGGCATCGTGCAGTTGGTCGCGCGGGTCATGCCTTGACGACGGCCTGCGCCCATTTCATGGGCTCCGTGTCGCTTTCGTAGGCAATATTGGGATCGACCACAATGTCATTCCCTTCGCGGGTTATTGGCAAGCGATCCATGTTTCGTGTGGCCTTGCCTTTGATGAAAGTTCCGTCGGGTTGGTATTTCGATTTGTGACGGGGACACTGAAACCCTTTGCCACCGGGCATCGCCCGCAATGCGGTATTCTGGTGCGGGCACGACAGGGAGAATGCGAAGACGTCGCCTTTGGCACGGCACACAATCACTTCGTTCGCCGTATCGATGGAGACGCTATCGGCAACGGGGATCGGATAACGCAGCGTGCCCGTTGCACCCACCTCGAGCGCGGCCAGTCTCGACAACGGCGCCAGCGCCGACAGTCCGGTGAGTATGGCAGCCGCGCTGAACGCATCGCGTAGAAAGGCCCGTCGACCGGAGCAATCGCCGCCGCAGGCCGACGCACCGTTGAATTCAGACATATGGAAGTTGTGACTATGAGGGGTGTACCGGCGATAACGATGGTCAGCCCTTGGTGAGGATGACGCCAAGCAGGACAATCGTTAACCAGAGGGTTACGCTGACGGCCGCAGAACTGCGCACGTCGCGCCATTCCCGTTTCGGAAAAACAACCGGCATCTCGGTGGTGTGAATGGGCAGGTTGGCGAGTGGGTGCAGCACCGCACGTTCCGCGCTGCGCATGCGCAAGCCGTTTACCAGCAGCACGACCACCAGTCCCATCTTGATCCAATACACCGTGGAGCCGGAAAACGTTGCAACATCGGCAGTAAACAGCGCGGCACCACTCAGAAGCGTCACGGCCAATGCGGCGATGATCACCGAATGCATCGTGGCCAGATCAGCCACAACGGCCCGCACGGCTTCAGCGGTTCCCGGCGCGGCGCGCAGGATGGCGCGATCCGCCCCTATGGCCATCCCTCCCCCGACAAACAAGGCCAACATGTGCACGGCAATGACCGCCGTGGACAGCGTCGTGTTGTCGGAATACAGGTCGGCCCACGGTTGGACCAGAGTGGCGAGCGACTCGAACATGACGGAAAGGAAGAGGTCAATTGCCGACCAGCATGATCAACCAACTGAGTGTGGACACGCCCATCGACCCGATGGCCACGTTGCGGTGCTGCCGACGCTTGACCTGCGATTGCTCTGCGTCATTGGCCAGTTTTGTCCCGGCGTATACGAAGCCTGCACTGGCCGAGGTGAACAGTACGCTGTGCACGATTCGGCGCGTGCGTCCGCTGGGGTTTTTGCGGCCTTCCCACAGATTGAGCGACCCGGTGAGTGCGTTGGCACTAAACAGGATGGCGCTGCCAGTGGCCGCTGGCCCGTGGACAGTGCGCGCCCAGTCTGGAGCGGACGAGCCCTTCTGAAGGAGTTGGTCACCGGAGAAGTAGGACGCCGCGAACAGCGGAAGCATTCCCCAGGACAGCCGACGATGCCAGGTCAATCGCTGATCGTAGCCATCGCTGTACGCGAACGCCCTGGCGCGCGGCTGACGAACCGTGTCGGCCGCGTAGGCCAGTCGCATTACGGGCGACATCGCGTTCGCGCCGGTAAGCGGATTGGAACGTGACTCGCCGGTGGCCGTCATGGCGTTCCAGGAGAGGAGCACCGCACTCGCAATGTCGGCCAAGGGCACCATGCGTCAGACTCCAGGGGGCAACAGGTGGTCAAACGCATCGTCGTCGAAATCGCAATGCGAGGCCTGCGATCATCGTCACAGGAACAGGAGAACCAATGACGAATTCTAGCGTAGTGCGTCAGAAAGTTCTTGCCGTTTGGTGCGTGGCATGTCGGCAGGTTTGGTGTGATGCTTCCGCTTTGTTGATGCTCTCTCGCGGAGCCGCGGCATTTCGCGAAGGTCGTTCGATCGGCCCCGCTACCGGCGATCACGAGGTAGACACCACTG
>JANOKE010000057.1:0-1732 GCA_031419135.1 Gemmatimonadaceae bacterium | reverse complement strand
GTCGCGCAGTGCATAGCGCACCATGCCAAAATCCTTGTCGTGCCAGTACGCGCCAAAAAAGTCGGTGGCTTGCCCGAATACATGGTACGACTTGTAGCCACCGAAATCGTTGTTGTTGTACCACGAGATGTCGCGACCCGTGGCATTGATGGGCCACGTCCCGTGTTCGCCGGAGTGACCCAGCTGACTGGTGCCGGGGTAGATGTATTGCAGGTTGCCCGTGACGGGAATGCCGACATTCATCCACGAGTAGTATGGTTGTTCCAGCGGTGACGCGTTGTACCAGAATGACGTCGTGCTGAATGCGGCATCGTCGCGACCCAGCCGTATCTCCAATCGCCACGGCGTGCGTGTCAGCAGATCGAGCGCACCAATGATGCAGCTGACACTGCCGTCGGCATTGGTGCGCATCACGTAGTCCACCGGCGTGGCGACGTTTGGCGTGTGGCCAATGATACCATAATTGGCTTCGATGCCGCCGCTGGTCCACGGCCCGCGCATGGCGATGTCGCGGAACTTGACGGCCTGATTGAAATAGATGAACGGACGGTTGGTGCGCTTGTCCACCGCGCTCCAGATCTTGCCGCCTATCTGCGGCAGGATCATCACTTTGATGTAGTCGTTCTCCAGTTCAACAACCTTCCATGAACGTTGCTCGGCGGTCCTGGAAAATCCGTCGAAGCGGAAGTATGGATAGATGCGACCCACCACCGCGATCGGATTGGGGTCACTGAACGGATAGGTGGGGAAAGTTCGCTCGTATTCGCGGATGGCGGCGGGGGCGTGCTGCGCGCTTGACGGCACGGCACACAGTGCGATCGTGACAAACAGACCGTTCAGGGCGTGACGGATACGCATGACGGGCAGGAAGAGCAGGGTGCCAGCAAGCAGTGTCACGTACGCGCCTGAATGTGGTTGTGTTTCTGGTCTCATCCTCAATCATCGATACTTGGACCTGAGGTCCGCAAGGTCGGGCAAACCCGCTGGCGCGTCGTTCCCAAAGCTGTATCATTGTGCAAGCGTGGTCGGGATTCACGTGCAATCCCGCTTGCGAGCAGCATCACTCCGCTGGAAGGAGAGTTCCCTATGAGGTATCAACTCAGACTTGCCGTGCTCACTGCTGCACTCGCGTTCCCCACCGCCGCCAGCCCCCAGGGTATGGCGGCGGCCGCTCCGGTGCTCAGGATAGGCCGTGAGATCATCAAGCCAGGCAAGGACGCCGCTCACACAAAGCTGGAGACCGCGTGGTCCCGGGCGCTCGAAACCACGAAATGGTCCGGAAGTCTGCTGGCACTCACCTCCATGAGCGGACCCAGTGAGGTTTGGTTTGTCCTTCCCTACGCCTCGCTGGATGCGATGCAGAAGACAGACGCCACCAACGACGCGAGCGCCCCAGTCGCCGCAGTGACCGACCGATACGCGCCGGCAGAGGCGGACTACATGCAGGATGGGCGTCAGATGGTCATGACGCTTCTACCGGAACTCAGCTATTCGACCGGACGCCCTTTTACCGAGATGCGGTTCCTGACAGCCCAGCGCATTCTGGTGCGAGCGGGCCATCGCGCTGAATTCGTTGAGTCTCGCACCGCGATCAAAGCCGCGCATGAGAAAGCCAAGCTGGAAGATGGTTACGCCATTTATCAGGTCAACTTTGGCATGCCTTCGGGTACGTACTTCGTCTTCGCAGCGAGAAAGTTGCTTGCCGAACTCGACGACAATACCAAAACCCACG
>JANOKE010000056.1:0-5735 GCA_031419135.1 Gemmatimonadaceae bacterium | reverse complement strand
TCTGCCCTCGCCGCGCACCCCTCCAACGCTCAACCCTTCACCTGCTCACCCCTCCAGCCCCCCTCCAGCCTCACCCCTCCTGACGCTACACAAGTCTGGCGCGCTGGCCTTAGAACTCGCCGATGAACCCGATTTCCGGTTCCAGGTGGTGGCCAAGACGAGTCAGGACGGTTTCCTGCGCGTGCGCGATAAGCGCGCGGACGTCGGCCGCAGTCGCGTTGCCCAGATTCACGGGGATATTTGCGTGGATATGGGAAATCTGGGCGTCACCCACGCGAAATCCCTTGAGGCCGCATTGATCGATAAGGCGACCGGCCCCGACGCCGTCGATTTTCTTGAAGATCGACCCGGCGCTGGGGTGGACTGCCAGCCACGGGTGCCGGGACCCTCGCCACGAGAGGTTTTCCTGCAGAATGCGATGCAGATCGGCCGGATCGCGCCGTTCGAGCTGGAATTGGGCCGACAACACGACATCGCGCCGATGATGAAAAACCGAGTCGTCGTACCCGAACTGCACGTAGTCGGGACCAACGTCGCGACGCGTGTCATCTTCGCTCAGAATTTCGCAGGACACAAACGGTTCCGCGATGAACATCGTGCGTTCGCGCTCGGGCGCGGGAGAAAGAAAATGAAGGTTTTGCCACAACGCTCCGCCGATTGTGCTGGGAATACCGACGTAGTGTTCGAGACCTGACCAGCCCTGACGCACGGTTTCCAAAACGAGATCCTGCACGATCGCCCCACTCTCCGACCAGAGCAGCCCGTCGGAACCAATCGTGTGGGCGATGGCGCGGTTGCGAATAACAAGGCCGCGCACGCCGCGATCGCTCACGAGGATGTTGGCACCGAGCCCAAGTACGAACCAGGGGATTTCGAGCCGACGCGCCAATGTCACGGCAGTGGCGAGGTCGTCGGCATTCTGGGCCTCATAGAACACGTCGGCCGGACCACCAATGCGAAAGGTGGTGTACGGCGCGAGCGGTTCGCGGGTGTAGAGACGGCTTTCGTCGAGTTCGGCGCTGAGTGCCTCGGCGATCTGTTCCGGCTGCACTACTTTCGCTTGTTGACTGTCGTTACCTCGATCACACCCATTTCATGGCCAGGGCCGCGCATCTGAATGGCACGATTCTGATCGAGAAATTTCATCTCCACGATTGCCACCGACTTTACGGTTTTCAGGTCGTCAATCGACGGCTGCCGGATGTCGTCGATATACACCACCACTTCGGCCGAACCACCGCCACTTCCGCTCGCACTCGACGACGCCGTGCGACCCAGTGAAGGACTGAACCATTGCGGGCGCATGGTGCGAATCGCATCGAAGGCGGTATTCACGCTCGACGGCGCTTCGGCCAGATCGTCCTGCGTGACGCGATTGCGGTCGCCCCGCTGTTTTTTCTGCGCGAGGAGCGTGTCCGGAATCGCTGAGCCAACCAGCGTCAGGATCAGAACGAGGAAGGTGAATCGACGCATCGGAAACCTCTGCTTGCGCGGGGAAGAAGGGGACAAGGAATACCCGTCACGGAATTGGCAGCGCGCGTACCGGCTGCACCGTGAAGAAGTGCTGCAGTTTTGCGTTTACCAGCGCCGTCTGTTCCATGTGTGGCAGGTGCCCCGACGAGTCGACGGGGAAGAAGTTGACGGCCGGAATGTTTGAGCGGACGACTTCCGACTGAGCGATGGGCACCGTCTGATCCTGCTTACCCCACACCAGCAAGACTGGAACGCTCGTTTTTGCAACCTCGGCGAACAGCTTGCCGAAATCGGTGTGGCTCATCGTGAGCGCGCTACGCAGCAACGATCGGCCGAAACCGTCGTAGCGCATCTGTGGGCGATACTGGTCTGCCCAGGTGGGAAAGTGTTCGGGATGCAGGAAATCGGAGTACTGACTCTCGGCCTTGCCGGGAATCTGTGTCACTTGCCAGATCCAGGGGCCGATCACGGGTATCGTGAGGAATCCCGGCAGCGACGAAAACGAACTGGCGGGATCGATCAGGGTGAGGGTTCGCACGCGCCGAGCGTGACCTGCGACGTAGTGCGCGGTAACGAAGCCGCCGAACGAAAGACCCACCAGGTTGATGGGTTGCGTTACGTGCAGCGAGTCGAGCAACTCGTCCAGTTGGGCATCGTACATCGGGCCGTCATACTCAGCGTCGGGCCGATCGGACCACCCGCGTCCGTACAGATCGTAGCGAATGACCCGAAAGCCGGCGGCTCCGAGGGCCGAAAACGTGGAGTCCCAAATGTATGACGGAACAGAAAATCCATGCACCAGCACGACCACACGCCCGGTGTCCGGTCCAGTCACTTCGTAGTGCGTAGTACCGCCTGAGAGCACCGCGAACTTTCCGGGTGCGGCGGCGCGCGCGGCGGCGTTGAGGGGGCCATGTTCCGGGTTTTTCCAGGCACCGTAGCCCACGATGCTGATGGCGAGGAGCGCGAGGGCAACTCCGGATAGTCGTGCGACTCGGGTCATGAGGGCCGGGCGGGAGGACGGGAAATGCCATTGGCAATATCGCGTGCGCTGGCGGCACCGTCCATCAGGGTGACATTGTACGGGACGCCGAACGGACCCCGACTGCGAACCGTGGTGTACCGAGCCGCCGGTACCAGTTGGTCGCCTCTCCCCCACCCGTCCTCGAATGCCTGTCTTTCCATGCATCCGCATGTCGCGTTTTCGCGCCGGTGCCCGACATTTTGGGCGGGCATTGATGCTCGCCTGCGTCATCCCGGTGCTGGTGCCTGGATCGCTTTCTGCGCAGTCGCGCGCGGAGCTTGAGAAAGTGCTGCGTCGCAAGGTGCTGGCCAACGGCCTTGAAGTCATCGTGGTGGAAAATCACGGCGTACCGATTGCCACGCTGGAAATCGATGTGCGCAATGGTGCCTTCACCCAGGCGCCCGAGTATGCCGGTCTTGCACACATGTACGAGCACATGTTCTTCAAGGCCAACAAGGACCTGCCGGAACCGGATATGTTCACGGATCGCGCGGCGGAGTTGGGTGCGGTGTTCAACGGCAGCACGCGGGAGGAAGTGGTGAACTACTACCTCACGTTGCCGGCCGACTCGCTGGCCGGCGGTCTGCGTTTTCTGGCGAGTGCTCTGCGCAATCCGCTGTTTCGCGAGGACGAACTCAAGCGTGAAAAGGAAGTGGTGCTGGGAGAGTACGATCGCAACGAAGCCGAACCTGGCTTTGCGCTCATCCAAAAGTCCACGGAGTTCCTGTATCCCGGTCAGTCAAGTCGAAAAAATACGATTGGCGATCGGGACGTGATCGCGCGAGTCACACCCGAGCAGATGCGCTACATTCAGAAGAAGTACTACGTGCCCAACAACAGCACGCTGATCGTGACGGGCGACGTCGATCCGGAAAAAGTGTTTGCGTTGGCTGAGCAGTTCTACGGCGACTGGCCCCGTGGTGCCGATCCCTTTGTGGCCGATCCCATCCCGGCCATTCCCGCGCTGGATGGCAACAAGGCGCTGATCATCGAGCAGCCGATCAACGCGGTTGCCGTGCTGATCCAGTGGCAGGGGCCCAGTGTGGGCAAGGACCCCGCGTCGACGTTTGCGGCCGACGTATTCAGTGATGCGCTCAACACGCCCGGCTCGACGTTTCAGAAGAACCTTGTCGACAGCGGACTCTGGCAGGGTGTCGGCGTGAACTATTACACGCTCAATCAGGTGGGACCGATATCCATCAGTGGGCAAACCACTCCCGACAAATTGCGACCGGCCCTGGCGGCACTGGAGCGGGAGATCGCCCGGTTCACCGATCCGACGTACGTCACGCCACGCGAGCTTGAGGCGGTGAAGGCGCAGCGTACCACCACCAGCGCATTCGGTATCGAGAAAGCGTCGGAGATTGCGCACACGATTGGTTTCTGGTGGAGTGTGGCCAGTCTGAATTACTTCATGGGCTACACCGACCAGATGGCGCAGCAGCGCATCACGGATCTCATGCGATACACGACTATGTATGTCAAAGGAAAGCCTCGCGTGACCAGTATTCTGCTGTCGCCGGAAGCACGGAAGTCCATACATCTGACCGAGCAAGAGTTGCTGACGCCCGCGACGCGTCCGGTGGTGCGACCGTGAACGGCGTGCGCGTAATGACGCCGATGGTGCGTCTGACGATGGTGCTGGTCACATTGCCTGCCGTGCTCGGTGCGCAGGCCACGATCTCGCGTCCCGCTCCCGCGTCGCCGCCGCCGACCGCGTTGGCGGAAGACTCGCTCACCACGCGCTTCGAAGTGTCCGGCATTCCAATCATCCTGCGTAAAGTGAGTGCCAACAATGTCGTGGCGGCCAACCTGTATTTGTTGGGTGGCGTTCGGCAGTTGACTCCTGCCACGCAGGGCATCGAGAATTTTCTGCTCGAGGCGACGGAGCACGGCACGGCCAAGTATTCGCGCGACGTGCTGCGCGGCAAAATGGCGCTGCTGGGAAGCGCCATTGGCGTGAGTCCGGGAGTGGACTGGACCGCCATCGGTTTGCGTTCAACAGTGGCCAACTTCGATTCAACGTGGGCAATTCTAGCCGATCGGTTGCTGGCGCCAACGCTGGATGCGGCGGAGGTTGAGCTGGTGCGCGAGCAATTCGTGACGGGGGTGCGACAGCGGAAGGACAGTCCCGACGCGCTGCTTGACTACCTGGCTGACAGCATCGCGTTTTCGGGGCATCCGTACGCCCTTGATGCTGTGGGCACGGAAGCGTCGTTGACCAAGCTCACGGTGGCCGATCTCAGGGCGTATCGCGCGGAACAGTTGGTGACGTCGCGCATGCTGCTGGTGGTGGTGGGGAATGTGTCGCGCACGCGAGTTGAAAAACTGGTGCGTGAGAGTCTCGGCAAATTGCCGCGAGGCAGCTACACGTGGTCGCTCCCGGCGGCGCCTACCGAGCAGAAGGGTGCGTACGTGGTTGAGAAACGCGCCCTGCCTACCAACTATCTGCAGGGATATTTCCTGGGACCGCCGGCGAATTCGAAGGACTACGCGGCGTTGCGCCTGGCGTGCGCCGTGGTGTCCGGGCGACTGTTTGCCGAAGTCCGCTCCAAGCGGAATCTGACGTATTCGGTGAACGCTCCGTTCGTGGAGCGCGCCTTGTCGATGGGTGGTTTGTATGTGACGACTACATCGCCCGACGAAGTGCTGAATATCATGTTGGAGCAGGTGCAGGCGATGAAGAGCGGCGAGATCACCGAAGACGGGCTTGAGCGATTGGTGCAGCAGTTTATCGTGACGTACTTTCTGGACAACGAAACGAACGCGGACCAGGCGAACATGTTGGCTCGGGCGGAGTTGTATCAGGGCGACTTTCGCCGAGCCGGCAAATTCGTGGACGAGTTGCGGGCGGTTACGCCGGCAGACATCCGCAATGCGGCGCGCAAGTACATGGTGAATGTACGGTGGGCCTACGTGGGTGACCCGACGCGGGTGACGCCGGCCAGGCTGTTGCGATTCTGATGCGCAACGGGTGATGGGATACGGATTGCGGATGGGACAGCCGGTATCGTAGTTCGTCCGATGTCGGGGATCGCTGTGCCGTCGTTCGGGGTTCGGGGGTTGCCGGACGAACCACGATACCGGAGACCGGATGAAGAACGATAACAGTGATGAGATACCGGATTGCGGATAGGAGAAAACAGCCGATATCCGATGTCGTTGCAACTATCCGGTATCTGCAGTCCGGTATCCCATTGCCGGTATCGTAGTTCGTCCGGTATCCGGTATCGCAGTA